>JBFLJZ010000224.1:0-11481 GCA_040882925.1 Desulfuromonadales bacterium | reverse complement strand
CGCTTCGTCCACCGCCTGGGGCCTTTCAAGCATTGCCCTTAATCGTTTTAGCAGGGCATCATAATCGGCATAGAGGTAACGAGCGCGGGTGTTCACAGGGAGGTGCTCCGGGTAGGCCAGGCGCTCCGGCAGCAGCGGCGTGCAGTGGCAGTAGATTGCCTGGACAACGCTGGCACCGAAAAAATCGTGGTGCGAGGTGACCGGCAGGATATCGGCCTGCCAGAGCCAGCTGGCATAGTCATCGAAGTTTTCAGCGTAACCGAAGTGCCTGATTTGTTCGCCGAGCCTCTGCTGTGCTTCGGCGAAGACCGATGGGCGTTCGTGGTAAGCCTCGCCGAGGATGGCCAGTTCGAAAGAGAAGCCCTCTGCCTGCAGTTGAAAAAGAACCTGGAAAAATTCTTCCGGGTTCTTGTCGTACTCCCAACGGTGATTCCAGAGGATCAAGGGCGGCCTGTCGGGGTTTCGCGGCTGTCTTGGCCGGTGTTCATCGAAGCGCAGCAGGTCGAGCCCCAGCGGCAAGACCCGGCTTTTCTCCCTGATCACCGCCACGCTCTCCAGCTCGTTGTGATCGGGGAAGCCGGCGAGGAATCCCGGCAATTGACCGAGAAAGGAATCGAGATGAAAGCGAGAGTTGAACAACACGCTATCGGCAGCCAGGGCGCTGGTGTAATTGGTAAACGCGTAATGGGCGCGCTGCCGCCCGGGGTCAGCTCCGTTCGTTGGCCAGGGGTAGGTGAGCTGGTTCTCGTGGAAGTAGAGTGCGGTCGGCAGCCCGGCGGTTTTTGTGCGGGTCAGCGCGAGAAAGGTGGTCAGGTCGAGCATGTCGCTGGCCAGCAGCAGGTCAGGCTCGTAGCCACTCTCGATAAACTGCCTGGCCAGGGTCACCGCGCCGCCATGCATGCGCCATTTCCAGCGTCGGCCACTCAGGGTCAGCAGCCTGACCTGGTGTCGACTGTGACGGGCGAATTCTTCCGCCCAGGCGGCGTGGGAACCGCCGTGAAAAGGTTCGACCAGGCATATCTTCATCGCAAAAGCTCCATGGCAGGTTGATTCTAGTCGCCGGCCTGAGAATTGACAAGCAAGATGTGGTATCCTTGTTGCCATAATTCACGATCAAAGGAGGCAAAAATGAAAATTGACTGGGCATACCTGCGCAAGGGTTGAACGTCCTGTAAAAACGCTCAAGAGTTTCTTGAGAACAAACAGGTGAGTACGGAACAGGTTGTTGATGCCAAGAAGACCAAAATCGACGAGGCAGCGGCCTGGCTGCTGCTCAAGGATGCCGGATCGATTGCCATTGCCAAGGGCAAGAAAATTCACAACTTCAACTCGACCAAAGCGGCGAAAGAGGAGATCCTCAAGCATGCGATGGGGCCGAGCGGCAACCTGCGTGCGCCGACCTATCGGGCCGGGGGCCAGATTGTCATCGGGTTTAACGCCGAGCTTTACGAGGATTGGCTGAGTTAGCTTGAATCATTAGCAAGTCTTGACTGAAAAGGGCCTTCGATCGTGAGGGCCCTTTCCTTTGCGGCTACAAGATCGGTGACAGCAGGCGCGAGCCGGCGATCGCAATCCTTGAAAACAGGGCGTGTGTGGTCGTTTCTTGGCGGGTCACCAGGCGACAGTCTGCAAAGTCGTCGGCAAGCATCTTTGCCAGCTCGCCAGCAAAGGATTGATCGGCAACCAAAACGGAAATTTCAAAATTGAGCCGGAAAGAACGGTTGTCGAGATTCGCCGTGCCGACCACGGCAAGGTCGTCATCGACCAGCATGACCTTCTGATGCAGGAAGCCTTTCTGGTAGCGATAGAATTTAACGCCCGCAGCCTGCGCTTCCTTCATGTAGGAAAACGCTGCATACCAGACGGTTTTCTTGTCCGGGTTCTTCGGCACGATCACCCGTACGTCCAGGCCACGAAGCGCGGCCAGTTTCAATGCCTCCAGCACGGCTTCGTTCGGGACGAAGTAGGGACTGGTTATCCACGCCCTCTGCCCGGCCAGGTTGAGCATGTGGACGAAGAACAGGCTGCATGTCTCCAATTCGTCGGCCGGACCGGAAGGCACCACCAGGACGTTGGTCTCCCCGTCGCTCGGTCGGGACTGCCAGTTCAACTCTAGGTCTTCTCCGGTCACGTAACACCAGTTTTCCAGAAAAGCCCTCTGCAAATCCAGCACTGCCGGGCCGGACAACTTGACGTGCGTGTCGCGCCAGAAGCCGAATCGTTTACTCACACCCAGATACTCATCGCCCACGTTATGCCCCCCCGCAAAACCGACGACGCCGTCTGCAACCACGATTTTGCGATGGTTGCGAAAATTCAGCTGGAAACGGTTTTTGAATCGGCCGGGACTGCCAAAAGCTCGTATTCTGACTCCGTTTGCGATCAGGTCCTGGCGGTAACCCAAGGGCAAACCGTAGCTGCCGATCGAATCGTACAGCAAGTAAACACGTACTCCGCAACGTCGACAGTTGATCAGTCGCCTCTTCAACTCCTGTCCCAGTTCATCGTTGTTGATGATGAAGAATTCAACCAGAACGTAGTCGCGGGCCCGGTCAATTGCGTCGAAAATTGCTGCGAAAGTTGCCTTGCCGTTAACCAGCAGGTTGACGCTGTTCCCGCCGGTAAACGCCGTGCCCGAGAGCTGCCTCATGGTCTGACCAAGGGCTTCGCGTCCGGGGACATCTGTCTGGTAAGGCTGCGGTCCTGCTTCCAGCTGTGATCCGGTTAATGGGCATGTCGTGTCTTTCTGGCGGGGTGGTCCGCGACGCACCGCTTTGTTGCGGCCAAAGAAGGCATAAAGCGGCAAGGCCAGGTAAGGGGCGGTAACCAGCGACAGCGCCCAGGCGATGGCACCCTGTGAAGTGCGTGCATTGAGAATGGCGTGAACAGCGAAAAAGATCCCTGCGATCTCGAGTGCGGCGAGAAAAAGACCGATCAGTGTGAGTTCTTCGAAGGTCAGGTTGAACATTGGTCAATGGTTCCAGAAATATCGACAGCCTGGCCCTTGATTGACAGCCGGGGCTTGTTCTGCATACTTTTACTCTCTGGCGCTGAGGGGAGAGTACATATATAAAAAAACCCTTGGCATAAGCGTGGCCATGGTGATCGGCGGCTGCGTCGTTTTGATAACGGTCGTGCTGGTCCTTTTGTCGCTGCTCGCTGCGGAATAAAGCATCGTGCTATCTCACCAGAACGACCACCGATTGTCCCCTGACCAGGTAAATCTCCTGACCCTCCAGGACCGGCTCCTGACCCGGAACGGTGCTGGCTTGCCCGGTCGGCAGGGCGGTGTCGACAAAGCGTCGCCACGCCAGGCTGTGGTCCGGCTTCGGCAGCCTGAACTCCGCGTCGTCCTTGCCGGCATGGGCGATCAGGTAGATCTCGGCCTCGCCGGTTTGACCCTGCAGGTGCATTCCCAGGGAATGTGATTTGTCTGACCAGTCGGGCTGGTCCGTTTCGCGGCCGTGCCAGGTCAGGCGGCGTTCGCCGTTCTCTTCGCCCTCGAAATGTCGCGGCCGCAGCAGCGCATGGCTCTGGCGGAAGGCGATCAGGTTGCGGAAGAACTCGAACGTGTCGCGAGTCCTTTCGAGGGCGTTCCAGTTCAGCCAGCTGACCTCGTTGTCCTGGCACCAGGCGTTGTTGTTGCCGCCCTGGCTGCGTCCCACCTCGTCACCGGCCAACAGCATCGGTACACCGTGGGCGAGGATCAGCAGAGTAGCGAAGTTGCGGACCTGTTTTTCACGCAGAGCCCTTATCGCGGGGTCATCCGTGTCGCCTTCAACACCATGATTGCAGCTGGAATTGTGGTTGTCGCCGTCGGCGTTGAGCTCACCATTGGCTTGATTGTGTTTTTTCTCATAGCTGACCAGGTCGGAGAGGGTGAAGCCGTCGTGGCTGGTGACGAAGTTGATGCTGTGATAGGGAGCGCGGCCGTCGTCCTGGTAGAGATCGGCACTGCCGGCCAGGCGCGTGGCGAGTATCGGGACCATGCCCTTGTCACCACGGACGAAACAGCGCAGGTCATCGCGGAATTTGCCATTCCATTCCGCCCAGCGGCCGAAGTTGGGGAAGCTGCCGACCTGGTACAAGCCGGCGGCGTCCCAGGCTTCGGCAATCAACTTGGTGTTGGCCAGCACCGGGTTGCCGGCAATCCGTTCCAGAAGCGGCGGGTTGGTGAGGACTTCGCCGTCCGGACCACGGCCAAGGATCGATGCCAGATCGAAGCGGAAGCCGTCGACATGCATCTCGGTAACCCAGTAGCACAGGGCATCGATGATCAGGTCGCGCACCACAGGGTGGTTGCAGTTGACGGTATTGCCGCATCCCGAGTAGTTGGCATAAGCTCCGGTCTCCTGATCGACAATATAGTAAACAGTGTTGTCAAGGCCGCGCAGGGAAAGAGTTCGTCCTTCCTGGTTGCCTTCGCCGGTATGGTTGAAGACCATGTCGAGGATGACCTCGATGCCGGCGCCATGCAGCGCCTTGACCATCTCCTTGAATTCGCGGACCTGGGCACCGGGGAGCATCTCCACGGCATAGGCTGCCTTGGGGGCGAAAAAACTCAAGGGATGGTAACCCCAGAAGTTATGCAGGTTTTCGCCGGTCAGGGGGTTCTTACGGTAGTTGTCGGCTTCGTCGAATTCGGTGACCGGCAGCAGTTCCACGGCGGTCACCCCCAACTCCCGGAGGTAAGGGATTTTCTCGATAATGCCGCGGAAGGTTCCTGGGTGGTTGACCCCTGCCGATGCGTGACGGGTGAAGCCGCGCACGTGCAATTCGTAGATCACCGAGTCGGCCAGGTGTCGGTTGAGCGGCTGGTCCATGCCCCACTCGAAGGAGTCGTCAACCAGCAGGCCGCGCCAGTTGCCCTGTCGTGAGGCCTCGCGGCACGAGGTTCGCCAAAGGGACGGGCCGGAAATCGCCTTTGCGTAAGGGTCGAGGACAACCCTGCTGGCATCGAAACGGTGCAGCGGGGAGGTGCAATCCGGGTCGCCGGCAACGCGATAGCCGTATTCGAAGCCGGGGTCCAGCCCCTCCAGGCTGATGTGCCAGACATCGCCGGTGCGATTGATCGCCGGGTCGAGAGGAAACTCGACCAGGGGGTTCAGCTCGCCCGGGCGAAACAGGACCAGGCTGATTGCTGCGGCATGACGCGAGAAGACCGCGAAGTTGACCCCCTCTGCCAGCAGGGAAACGCCGAACGGCTGAGGGTGTCCGCGGGCAACCGCGAAGTCGCATGTCACGACGTCGAGCTGGCGTTCATGGCGGTCTGAACGGGTCATTGTAATGGCTCTGCGTTATTCACCCGAAAGCCTCGCGCTACGCCGTACTCGCGGCTTTTTTTGCAACGATGCCCGCGAATTTATTGCCGTCAATGGAAAATCTCTCGTGGGTCCCTTGGCCGATGACATCCTTTTCGTCCCTGGCGATGATCGACCATCTGGTCTTCGGGCCGCTCACTTCCAGCAACTCGACTTCGACCTCGACCTGCATGCCAGGCGGCGTGGCGGCTGAATGGGTGACGCAGATATTGGTCCCGAGGCTGATTTCACCCTCGTCCATGTGTGGCCGAAGTGCTTCCATGCATGCCCACTCCATGAGACCGACCATGAAGGCGGTCGCGAACACCGGCGGCATAGCCTGGAAAAGGTCGGATTCCCGGAAAACAAAAGGCACGGTTTTTTCCTGCGGGACCCGGTAACAGTGAGTGAAGGTCATGCCGTTCTTCAAGGTGTCTTTCATTGCCTGCTCCTGTTTTAGACTCTGGTTGTCATTACAGTTCAGTCTAGCATGCCTGAACAGGAGATAAACTTATCCGGACAACTTTGTTGCAGACAAAGACATAGGGAGCCCTGGATATCATAAGGTCATTTGAGAATGGCTGCTGCTGCCACTTCAACAACAATCGCGAAAAAGTCTTGTGCAAGAGAGCTTTTGACACACCTGTTCTTTCGTCAAAACGGCGTGATTAACGAGACACTATGGTTGACAACTATCGTAGGTTGGTCCCCAGGGCATTAATTTCCATTTTGCTTCATTACTTGTCATAGCCATGGGTTGATCAATGGTCAATGCTGAAATTTTGATTTCATAGTGTTTGTCTCCGGGGAGGTCTCTATGAATGAACTTGTGGTAACCAGCTTCAGAGCCGACATAAAACCATTGAGACACTTTTGGCTCCTGCAATTCACACTTAAGTTGATTTAACTCCTCTCGAGTTATTTCTTGAAACTCAACGGATAGCCAATCACATCCCGGGATTGTTAGCAGCAATATTAAAAGCATCAACCTCTTCATAATAACGTCCTAAATACCTCGGTCCTGACAGATCCAATTTTACGTTTCAGCGGTTTGGCTTTCGAGCAAGCGCTCCCTCCCTGGAGTTCGACTTGCACCCTGGTTACACAACGGCAAACTGAGACAACAGTTTCTATGTCTCAGGAACTTTTTGTCTATGGCTCTTCAGATACAAGAGGAGAGGTTTTGTCCCCATGACCGCCAGTACGGCCGTTGCATTGGCGAAGCCGAGCAACGTCCCCCAAACGACACCGTAGAGTGGGTAGGCAAGGGAAATCGTCAGAGCATAGGCGATGACTGACCAGAGACCGTACGGGAAATTGCCGAGGATGCTCTGTGCCGTTTCGGGGCCGTATTCTCGGTGTAGCAATAACACCAGCGGATATAGAGCGACAGGGAAAGCTGAAAAGACCCCGGCCCAGCCGGGACCGACCATATCGGCGAACTCCGTCACAACGAGAACCAGCGTTGCGGTGAGAACAAGTCGTCCGACAATCAAACGGGCCGACCAGGTTCGGGTCCCGCTCATCTGCTTGACCCTGTTGCCGCGCAGCAGGACGCAAAACAGGGTCGTGGCTATGATGGCGATAGCCAGGGCCGTTGGCCTGGTTGGATTTGTCTGGCTGACGATGAAGGCCGGCAGAAGGTATCCTGCCAGGGCCAGAACTGTGACCAGAAAAAGTGACCTGATTCGTTGTGAAGCACGGTAATAGCTGTAGGCGAAGCACTGCGATGCCAGCAGCCCGCAAAGATTGAATATGGCGGCGTCGGCTGCGAATTGGGCGCCGTATTCCAGACCGTAAAAATGCAGGATTATCGCAGTGCCGATTGGGTAGCCGGAAAGAAGGCCGGCCAGCCTGGCACTGATTTTCTCTGCAACAAATGACAGGCCGAGAACCGCCAGCATGGTAATGCAGAGTTTGTAAATAAGTAATGCCGACATGGATGATCCCTAAGCGACTGTCAATAGGATTGTAAAATCTAACATAGACTTCGACTGATTTGTCAGAAGGCTCTCAAGATATGATCAATCTTGACAAAACTTTACCCCTGATGTGCCGGTCGCAGCAGGTCGAAGACAGTTTTGACCGGGTTGAAGGCTTCGGGCGGAATTTCGACAAACAGGGTATGCCAGGCGGCCATGCCACCGTTCCACAGGCCGGGCAGTTCCAGGACGCGAATCTCTCTTTCCCCTTGATGCTTGGTGGTGACAAGCACGGCGTTGTCATTGACAAAGCGGGTCAGATCGTAAGGCCTGCCTTGCCAGTTGCGTACAGCGCAGACCATGTCAACCGGGTTGAAATGAGTCGATTGTGACAAGATCGCCGCCTGTTCGGGATCGCTCTTGTCGATCTGGGACGCCTCGACGATCTGCCGGGTCATCCGTCCCTGCTCGTTGCGTACCCAGAAAGGGCCGCCGCCGGGCTCGCCGCTGTTCGGTACCATGCCGCACACCCGGATCGGCCGGTCCAGTGTTTTGATCAAGGCCTCGTTGTCGCTGCTCAGAGAGACATCGGTCTGCAGTCGATCGGCAAGGAAGCTGATGGCCAGCTCGCGAACCATGGGATCGTCCGGCTGGTTCTGCAGGGCTTTGAGCAGGGCGTGCTGCTCTTCCTGGATCTCGAGGAGATGGCCGGTCAACAGCCTGGTCCAATGCAGGTTGGTTTGTTTTCGCACATCGGGGACGACATTGTCGATGTTGCGGATGAGCAGGATGTCGGCGTTCAGGTCGTTGAGGTTCTCAATCAGGGCGCCGTGGCCGCCGGGGCGCAGGAACAGTTGGCCGTCGGCATCGCGCAACGGCTGGCCCGAGTCGTCGAGGGCCAGGGTATCAGTCGACGGTTTCTGTTCCGAGTAGGTGACTCTGAAATGACAGCCGTAGGTCTCTTCAAGGGTCTTCAGCCAGGCCGAGAGCTGCGCCCTGAACAGCGGCAGGTGCTCCGGTGATACCGTGAAGTGCAGGTCAACGTCACTATCGAGACCGCTCAGCAGGGCGGCCTCCGCCAGGTGTTCGATAAATGGCGTGCGGGCGCCGTCGGCGGCATTATGAAAGGCCAGCAGCCCCTTGGGCAGCAGGGCATAGCCGAGGCCGCAGGGGTCAAGCAGGTAGCGGATGATCAGCGGCAGGTCATGGTCGGCCACGGCCCGGGCCAGCTCTTGCCCGTCTTCGGCCATGGCCTTCTGCAGGTCGGCATAAAAGGCGAACTTGTCCAGGTTGTCGAGAAAAGCCAGCAGATCTGCTGCGATCGGGCCCCCCGGGGCGCTGTTGCGGGCGGCCTGGAGCTGGCTGAACATGCGCGAAGCGGCCCCGGAGGCCGGCACAAACCGGCGCAGTCTGCCTGCCGCTGCGGCTTTTACAAAGGCTTTCTGCAGCCGCGTGGTCGCTGCCGGTTGGAGCTGATTGATGCCGTCACCGACGATGCAGGGACGTTCCAGTTTGATATCGATCTGCCCGGTGCGCAGCAGCGTGATCTGGCGATTGGCGTGTGCAGGGTCGATCCCCAGTCGTTTGAGCTGACGCAGGTCTTCGGTGGAAAAATTCATGGTTCCCCTTGCAGGAAAAGCTCAGAAGAGCAGGACCGGGCAAGCTACATTGTGCAGAACGTAATTGGCGACCGAGCCGAACAAAACATCGCGGATTTCACCGGTGCTTTCCCGCCGGCCGATGAGCATCAGCTGAAAAGCCTCTTCATTCGCCACTTTGCAGATCGTCTCTCTGGGCGAGCCGAATTCAAGCCGGGCATCAACCGTAAAGCCGACATCTTCAAGGGCTTTGGCCCGTTCATCGAGAACCGTCTGGCCGGCTCTGCCGGCATTTTCACGAACCATCTCGATCTGGAAATCGGGAATCATGCGATAGGCAAGCTTGTCGATGTCGACAACGTGGAGCAGGGTCAGATGCTTCGGAAAGCGCTGTTTCAGGCTGATGATTTTTTCCAGGGTGCGCCCTGCGGTGTTGGAGCCATCGACCGGAATGAGGATTTTCGTTTCCATCGTAACCTCCCTGTTCAGGGGCTAATAACTGAAAGGCCTGCGTGAGATCCCGTCAAAGTTCAAAACCCTCTAAGGTGTCGGATAGACCCATCTCGGCAGGAACAGCACCAGGTCGGGCCAGAACGTCAGCAGCAAAAGGATGGCAATCTGGATCAGCAGAAAAGGGATCACCGCTTTGGAGACGTAGATCAGGTCGCGGTCGGCCACGGCGCCGGAGATATAAAGACTGACGCCGAGCGGCGGTGTGCAGTAGCCGATGCCAAGGTTGAGTGTCATCAGCAGGCCGAAGTGCATGGTATCGATGCCGAAGCGCGAGAGCAGCGGCAAAAAGATCGGGGTCAGGATCAGGGTGGCGGAGATGATATCCATGAACATGCCGATGATCAGCAGCAGGATATTCACCGAGAGCAGGAAAACCCAGGGCGTCTGGATGTTGTCGACCACGGCATTGGCAATCTGGCCGGGGATCTGCTCGAAAGTCAGGTATTCACCGAACACTGAAGCGCCGGCAACGATCACCAGCAATGTCGCCGAGGTGATCGCCGAAGAGATGACGACGCTTTTCACTTCGCGCAGCTTCAGGTCGCGATGGATGCAGATCTCGACGACAAAAGCATAAAAGCAGGCGACCACTGCCGCCTCGTTGGCAGTAAAATAACCGGAGTAAATGCCGCCGAAAATCAGCACTGGCAGCAGCAGCGCCCAGATGCTTTCACGGATGGTGGCGAAGAGTTCCCTGATGCTCGGGCGCGGGATGGTGTCCGCTTCGTTGCGCTTGCAGAAGAAGTAAGCGTAAAGCGACATGAAAACGATGATTAAAAGACCGGGAACGAAGCCGGTCAGAAAAAGCGCTTCGAGCGGGTCGTTGCTGACCATGGCGTAAAGGATCATAGCGATCGACGGCGGGATGATAACGCCGAGGATCGGCGCCGTGGTCATGATGCCGACGGTGAACTTCTCGTCGTAGTTATGCTTGAGCAGCGCCGGGATCATGAAGCCGCCGATGGCGACCACGGTCGCCACCGTCGAACCGGAGATGGCGCCGAAGAAGCCACAGGCCAGAACTCCGGCGATGGCCAGGCCGCCAGGCAGGAAGCCGACCAGGGCGTTGGCCGTTTTGATCAGCTTTTCGACGATGCTGCCGGTGGTCATGATATTGCCGCAGAGGACGAAGAAAAGCACCACGATCAGGGCAAATTTGTCCATGCTGCGGTAGAGGACTTCGACAACGATCTGCGGATCGATGCCGGCAATCCAGACCAGTCCGACCATGCCGGTGAAGAAGAGGGCCATGAACACCGGAATCGTCGAGGCCAGGCAGCCGATCAGCAGCGCCAGTATGATGAGGTAGTTGGTGTCCATCAGCTGGCCTCATCCTTGCTCGGAGGCTGGCAGAGGTCGATGTCGAACCAGTCCTCGACCATGACGATCAGGGTGCGGATGAACATCATGACGCCCATGATCGGGAACACGGCGTAGAAATACCACTCGGGTATCTGCAGTGACGCGGTCTTGGCGAATTGGTCATTGTAGACCAGGACCGCCAGGGAGTAGCCGAGATACACCATGAAGCCGGAAAAAACCAGCACCCCGAGGTGGTTCAGCAGGGTCAGCGGTTTCTTCAAGAACGGCAAGAGTTGCGGTAGGGCATCGATGCGAATCAGCGAGCGGTTGCGGATCGCCGCGATGCAACCGACATAGGTGGTAAAGAAGATGGTCTTGCGGACGACCTCGTCAGACCAGTAAAGGTTGACGTCGCTGGTCAGCTTGCGCAGCATGACGTTGGCGATCGCCACCAGCAGGGCGACCATCACGGTGATGAAGAGACTCCAGTCTTCGACAAAGGCGAAGATGCGGTGAATATGATAAATGAGTTTTTTCATTGTCGCTCAGTTAAAAAGGCCCTGAAGCGGCGTTTGCCGCCAGAAAAAACGACCGGGGAGAAGCCTCTCCCCGGTCGCTGAATATAGCGGGTTTCGCTGAAAGAATCAATTATTTGAGCTCAGCCTGGACCTTTTTGAAATAATCCATGCCGATCTTCTCGCCCCAGGACTGGTAGACCGGAGCGATCATGTCGACGAGCTGTTGCTTTTCGGCGTCGGAGAGCTTGTGGAAAGCCACGCCGGCTTCTTTGGCCTTGGCGACCTGATCTTCATGCTGCTTGCGAGTCAACTCGCGGGTCTTGGCACT
>JBFLJZ010000223.1:0-2554 GCA_040882925.1 Desulfuromonadales bacterium | reverse complement strand
TAGAACAGTTATGAAAAATAACAACTGCATGGAGGGGGATTTTAGAATATCTAGAGTCTACACAAAGAAGAACGGGTTCTCTATTTCACGAGGCAGTCCAAGCAGAAAGTATTCCTTCGACGTAACTACTCACCCGTCGCTACATAAATCTGGCCGGAAAGTGCCATTTGAATAGCCACCAGCGGGTTGTATCCTCGATTGGACATAGTCTGTAAGTAGCTGGAGATGCGGCAGTAGGCTTCGGCGTACTTTCTGACTCTAAAACACCCTGAGACTTTCTGTTTGACCTTGCTCATTCTCAAGTCGCGTTCGGCCCGGTTATTAGTAAAGGTAACATGAGAAAACTTGGCAAATAGCAATACGGCCGTCTCATGCTGTTTCAAACGCTCCCACAGATTATGGGCATCTGATTTGGCGACTCTGCCGCGCTTCCCGTTTTGTCTGGGGGGAATGGGTGGGAGCTCTTTTTCACCCCGGGTCAGGATATTACGATAACGTTTCTGCAGGTTCTTGTATTCATTCTGGGTCAGTTTTTTCCTTTTCCGCTTCGCTACCAGGCGACAGGTTTGTTGAAGTAGTCGTTTCATATTCGCCGCCCATGCATAGCCATTGGCCTCGACGATAAAGCTCAACTCCCGCAGCAGGTGCGAACCACACAGGCCGTGATCGCAATGATCGTACGCGAGATAGGAGGCCCAGCAGTCGTGGATTACCACCCCGTCATAGCGGGGGATAATACCAATGGCGTCAATCGCTTCACATCCTCGTTTGGGATGCAGAAACTTCAGCGTAATATCGTCCGACGAACAGACATGAATCCAGTGGTTCTTCTTATCGACCCGCAATGAGGTTTCATCCACATGCAACACCGGCATCGCCAGGAGCTGCTCTACTGCCGATTGCTCCCAATCGGCCAGGGCATGATGTAACTGCATCACATATTTCAGGATCGTGGCCTCGGAAATGACTTGGCCGATCAGCGTCCTGATCGATTGTTGAACCCGATTCAGCGAGAGCATCTGGGCAATCAGCAGATTCAGGGCATAGGCCTTGATGCCCGGTCCATATTGCAGCGGACCGGGCATATCGGCGGGAAAGCGCCCCTTGGATTTGGCCTGACAAGAGGGACACTGCTTGATCTCGGCGTCAACGTGGTTGACCACCTTTTCAAAAATGATGTCGATGAGGGTGCGTCGCTCGTGTCCCCGGCAGGGGGTATCACTGAGGTCTTCGCCGCAGCTCGGGCACCGATTGACCTTGACCACCTGAGTGGTCTCTATGGTGCGTGTATTGCCGCAGCGCGCGTCGTTGTGAGATTTGCCCTTGCCGTTGGCACCGGCTCGGGTGGTCGCGGTATCGTCCTTTTCTGTCTGGGACGAAGGCAAGCTTGAGTTGCTGTTGTTTTTGGTGGTGCGTTTCTCCATGAACACCGCCATCAGCAACTCGAACAGCATCAACAGGGCTTGGAACAGGGTGCGGCTGTCCTCGGTCATCTTGCCATCGGCCGAAAGCTGCTCGAATCGCACCTTTAACGTGTCGAATTCCTCCCTGAGGGATTGCTTGTTGACGCTGGCCACCATCGATTCCTTGAGGCTACGCCGGTTCGCCTGCCTCAACCGCCATAATGGCCGATAGCACCGCAAGACGTTCCGCCGGCGGCATCGTCTGGTATTGCCTGCCCCAGTTCGCAGCCTTGCGCTTGATGCGCTGCCGGTCGGTAAAGTTCTTGCCCGCGTAGCTGGGCCAATACACCCGGTCGGGCGCAAAGTTGAACCAGAGTTTTTCGGTGCGCACCCCGGCCTGGTTCATGACCTGCAATTCCAGGCTGCGCCAGTCCGGGAGGATATCCTCATACAGGTCCGAGGGGTAACCGGACAGAATGACGTTGCAGGGCAGCTTCCTGAGCAATGTCAGCAGCTCGATGTGGTCCTGTTCCTCGTAGTCGAAGCGGTAACGACGTCCCGAACTGCGGGTGTGATGCAGATAGGGAGGATCACTGTAGACCAGTTCGCGACCCTGGTAATCATACTCCGTCAAGAACCGGTGGGCGCAGTCGTTGACCTTCTCTACCGGATAGTCGCAGGTAAAATTCGCCAATACCTTTGGGTTCCTGTCGATGCCGACGTTGCGCAGGGCAGCGGGCTTGCGCTTCATAATGGCACCACCGCCCAAGTGAGTCTCGATGTAGGTGTCGTGCGGCGGCATCAGGGCAATGATGGGTTGGCACAAGCCGGAGGTGGCCTTCGATCCAAAGTAGCTGGGCATGATCCTTGATCCATTGCGTTGCATTGGATCAACAGCATAGAACCGACAAGCTATGATGTCAAGCTTTGATTGCTGCAGGCATTGTTAATGCTAATGGGGCGAGTAGTTACCAAAAAATAAAATAAACCTTCTCATTGATAGTATCGATCTGTTTCCTCCATCAATACTTTTACTATTTCCCTATGATTCAGTTATAAATGGATAACTCTCAAATAAAAATTTACCCCATCTTTCTAGACTGGTGGTCGTCACGTTGTCCTAAGCAATCCCTCAAAACTGATCACAGTTC
>JBFLJZ010000033.1:0-6905 GCA_040882925.1 Desulfuromonadales bacterium | reverse complement strand
GCCCGTCGGGAGAGAAAATTCGCATGGTCAGCGCCAGTGGCCGGGTTTTCTCCTGCCGTGACGCATTGAGCACTTTGACGGTTCTGTTATGCGGGGCAGAGGCTGAAGGCAGCCTGGTCGTACCGGTGGCCGCACCCCAGGCAGTGGACAGTTTCGCCAGCGGCAAAGGGTTGAACGTCCAGCGAACCCGCTCCGATGGCCATTCGCTGATGGAGGCGGCCGACAACCGCCACGTCCGCCTGGTTGCCTCTATGGATGATCGTTTCGGCTTCCCGGATTTCCAGCCACACTTCGACGGCCTCTTTGCGATAGCCAAAATCATGGAACTCAGCGCCCGGGCCGGGTTGTCGCTGGATGAAGCCTTTGCCAAGCTCCCCGGGCACACTTATCATCATCTGCAACTCCCCTGTGCATGGGAGAACAAGGGCGGTCTGATGCGGCGCATGAGCGAGGATGCCGTGGACCAGCGGGCCTCATTTACCGACGGTGTACGAATCGACACGGAGCGAGGCTGGGTGCTGCTCCTCCCTGACGAGTATCGTCCCGTCGCCCATATCTATGTTGAAGCAGTCGATCAAGCCGATGCCGATGCCTTGCGCGATCAATACCGGTCAAAGGTGGCCGGTTGGCTGGATGAGCTTGCCGCGGGATAATCCGCTCGAGTTTCATCGTGCGCGACAACCTAAAACATCCGGAAGGTTTTGAACTTGTCTGAATTTCGTTGGGATCCCCTCAAGGGGGCCTGGGTTATCACAGAGAACCAACGGACTCGCCAACCCCGCGAGTTCATCATCGAGCGTCAGCAGACGCCGATCACGGTCTGCCCTTTCTGTCCTGGCCAGGAGAGTAAAACCCCGGCGGAAGTTTTTGCCCTGCGGCCGGACGATTCGCCCGCCAACCGGCCTGGCTGGCAGGTCAGGGTGGTGCCGAACAAGTTCCCGGTGTTGCGCATCGAGGGTCATCTTCAGGAGCACGAGTTTGGCCTGTATCGCGGAATACCCGGTGTCGGCGCCCACGAGGTGATTATCGAAACGCCGGATCATCGGCGCAGCCTCGCTGATTTGGATATCCGGGAGACGGCCGGAGTCCTGCAGGCGTATCGTGCCAGGCTCCTCGACCTGAGGCAGGATCTGCGCTTCCGTTACCTGCAGATTTTCAAAAATCACGGCGTTGAAGCCGGTGCGCCGCTTCCTCATGCCCACTCACAGCTTATGGCGGTACCGATTACGCCACCGGTGGTGCGGAGAGAACTGAACAGTTGTCGAAAACATTATCTCGAAACCGGCCGCTGCCTGATCTGCGATTTACTGGCCCAGGAAATTGCCGATGGCCGGCGCGTGGTCTTTAACGATGGTCAGTTCCTGGTCCTGGCACCCTATGCCTCGTGTTTCCCTTTTGAACTCTGTTTATTCCCGATCCTGCATAATCATGATTTTGCCCTGCAGAGCGACGCGGAGCTTCTGGCCTGCGCCAAAGCTCTACAGAATATGCTGCGGCGCCTCTATCGTCTGCTTGAGGACCCTCCCTACAATTTTATTCTGCATACGGCGCCGCCGATCAAGGCGCAAAACGACAAGCCCGGTAACTGGGAAACTCTGCCCATGGACTATCACTGGCATATCGAACTGGTCCCACGTCTTAACCAGATCGCCGGTTTTGAATGGGGCAGCGGTTTCTTCATCAACTCTCTGCCGCCGGAAAACGCAGCGGCATTCCTGCGCGAAGTCGATCGGGACCTTGTATTTTGATCCGTTGACCAGCAAACGCAGCCCCAGAGTGCGATACCAACCGACATGTCTCGACGCTTTCATAAAAAGCTGCTTCTGAACCGCCGCTCTCAGCAACAACTCCGGGGGGTCGGCCTGGCTGAACTGGGCCGGGACCTTGACGATATCAAAGCGGCGCGCCGCTTTGGCCTGTGGCACAAAAAGCCGGGTGCAGAGGTCTATCTCTTCGCCCTGCTCAACTCGGCAACCAGGCTGACCGCCCTGCATTACTTCTCCCGCCTTGGCCTGCGCCCCGCTGCTGACCAGATCAAACTTGCCGGTAAAAGTCATGGGGTCCCCGGGCTCACCGGGATTTACCGCCTGTTCCCGGAATGTTATCCGAGCCGCGAGCTGGAGCAGGCCAAACAGCAGGGTGAAACCCCCTCCGGCAAAGCTTCACGGCTGCAATTGCTTGCCGAACTGTATCTTCTCGAATGCCTGTCAGAAAACCAGGCCGCGCAATCCTTCCGGTCTCTGTTTGACGATGCGGAACTCTGTGAGCAGTTCGATTATCACGCCCTGATTGCCAAGCTCGACAGCGTCATGCAGCCCGGGCTCGGGGCTATTCGTGCTGAAAAAAAGCTTTCCGAACTTTTGCACAGCCCGGCACAGGCAGCACCGGCCGATCTGGCCGGTCAGATTGCCTACATCGTCAAGCATTGGGCGTCCTGGCTGCCCGCTGAGCTGATCGTCGAACTGCAGGTTGCCAGAGCTATCAGCCTGGAAGAGAACCAGCCTCGCCTGTCGGGTCCGGGTCCGGTACCAATGCCCCGCTTCGGCAGCGAAGATGGCAGCGATTCACCGGCGGCTTTCAGTGCCGATATCGACTGGATGTCCAGCGCCGTTTTGCTGGCAAAATCGATCTACGTATGGCTGGACCAGCTCAGCAGTCGTTATCAACGCTCTATCACCACCCTCGCCGAGATCCCTGAAGAAGAATTGGCACGACTCGCCCACTGGGGTTTTAACGCCATCTGGCTGATCGGCATCTGGGAACGTTCCTCCGCCTCGAGGAAGATCAAACAGCTGTGCGGCAACCCGGAAGCGGAAGCTTCGGCCTATGCGCTGTATGCTTACCGAGTGGCCATGGACCTCGGCGGTGATGGCGCTTTGGCGGAGTTGGAAGCCCGCTGCCGGAGGCACGGCATCCGTCTCGCCTGTGATGTCGTGCCGAACCATACCGGCATCGATTCCGAGTGGGTCCTGCAGCACCCGGACTGGTTTTTACAGGCTGAATCTCCGCCATACCCCGGCTACCGCTTCAACGGGCCGGACCTCTGTGATGCCGAGGGTGTCAGCATACGCATCGAGGACGGCTACTGGGACCACAGCGATGCGGCCGTGGTCTGTGAGTACCATGACCAGCATACGGGCCGCCGACGCTACATCTACCATGGCAACGATGGCACCCATATGCCTTGGAACGACACGGCCCAACTGAACTTCCTGCTGCCGGAAGTCCGCCAGGCCATGAGCGACCTGATCGTCAACATCGCCCGGCGATTCAGTATGATCCGTTTCGACGCCGCGATGACTCTGGCGCGCAAGCATTTCCGCCGGCTCTGGTTCCCACCGCCCGGCGGTAGTGCCGGCGTGCCATCACGCTCGGCATTCTGGATGTCAGATGCAGATTTTGCACAGGCCTTCCCGGTGGAGTTCTGGCGAGAGGTGGTCGACCGCATCAATCGGGAAGTCCCCGATACCCTGCTGATCGCCGAAGCCTTCTGGCTGATGGAAAGCTACTTCGTGCGCAACCTGGGCATGCACCGAGTCTACAACAGTGCCTTCATGAACCTGCTCAAGCGCGAAGAGAATGCCAAGTACCGGAAAATCCTCAAGGACATCCTGGCCTACAATCCCGAGATCATGAAGCGCTACGTCAACTTCATGAACAACCCGGACGAGGCGACCGCTGTCGAGCAGTTCGGCACCGGTGACAAGTACTTCGGTGTCGCCACCCTGCTCGCCACCCTGCCGGGATTACCGATGTTCGGGCACGGGCAGATCGAGGGATTCCGGGAAAAATACGGCATGGAATACCGCCGGGCCTACTGGTCGGAAACTCCGGACAGCGGTTTCATCGCCCACCACGAAAGACAGGTTTTCCCCCTGCTGCGACGACGCCGCAGCTTTGCGGGGGTTGAGCATTTTTCCATGTATGATTTCATCGCAGACCATGGTGTCGATGAAAACGTCTTTGCTTACAGCAACGGCCCTCCCTGGCAGAAGCTTCTCGTGGTCTACAACAATTCTCTGAACGCTACTCGCGGACGATTGCACCACGCCGCGCCGAAGGCCACTGCAGAGAAAGAAGGCACCGCACATGCCATGCCTGTGCTCCAGCAGGAGCTGGGCCTGAATGCAGAACTCGGTCAGTTCTGCCGTTTTCGCACCCTGCAGGGTGACCAGCACCTGTTGCATATCGACCAGCTGGTCAATGGGCTGGAAATGCACCTGAATGGCTACGAGCATCAGGTTTTTCTCGACTTCCGGATGCTCGAAGATCGGGACGGTGCCTGGCTGGCACTGCATCAAAAACTGCGAGGGCAGACCGTCGACGATCTCGACCGGGAACTGCTGCGCCTGCGTCACCAGCCGCTCTGGCAGACCCTGGCCGGGCTTCTCGATCCGCAGCGATTGCATGTTCTGACCGGCAGCCTGGGGGCGGTACCGCAGCCGAATCCGGTCAGGGCGACAATCAAACGCCTGCTCGGCGAACTCGACGCGCTGGCCACCGAGCTGCGAATTGCGGCAAATCTGCCAAGCCCGCAGCCACCACCAGGCGGGCCGGACAGCGTTGTTGCGAAGCTGCCTAGCTGGCTGGCCGGGATAGCCAAAGCAGAAATGCCCGAACAGCTTTTGTCCGACATGTGGCAGGGCAAACGCGACCGTCACGGTTTGGGTCCGGCCTTGCTCAGTTGGCTGCTGCTACATGACCTGGGCCAGCAACTCGGGCTGGAAAACGACGGTCAGTGCCTCGACCTCCTGCGCCGCTTCGGCCTCGATTTTGCCTGGCGGGAGAGCGCTTCCTCCCCGGCGCAGACGACCGATGTCTTTCTCGGCATGCTGTTGATGCAGACGACCGCAAGACCCCAGCACCCGGCGACCAGCGATGAATTGTTCGCCGAGCTTTTCACCGATCCGCAGAATGCCGGCCTGCTCGGCATCAATCACCACGCCGGCCAGAGCTGGTTTAGCAGGGAAGGGCTGGCCGCCCTGGCCGGTGCTGTCGCGCTTCAGGCCGCTCTCATGCACCTTGCCTCTCCGAGTTCTATCGAAGAGCCGGATAGCATGGCTGCGCTTATTGCCGAGCGACTGCGTGAACGCCTGGCGCGCGCCGCCGCAGTGGGCTACAGACTGGATAAATTCCTGCACCTGGAGTAGAATGCCTGCCTGTCATGATCGACTTGAAGAACAGGATCCATAATGGCTGAGTCGCCCCTGAAACTGCTGATAGTTGCATCGGAGGCGGCGCCCTTCGCCAAAACCGGAGGCCTCGCCGACGTCGTTGGCTCCCTGCCGCCGGCGCTGCACGCCCTGGGCCATGACGTACGCCTGATCATCCCATGGTACCGTGCCGTGCGCAAAGCGACCGGCAATCTCAGGGCCGGGCGAAAAAAACTTACGGTCCCCATGGGGGGCCGGGTCTACCTGGCTTCCTGGCGCACCGGCGAGAACCAGGGCATGCCGGTCTACTTCCTCGACGCCCCGGAATTCTATGATCGCCCGGGCCTCTATGGTGAGCGCGGGCAAGACTATCACGACAATGCCGAACGCTTTGGCATGCTCAGCCGCGCCGCATTGGAACTTGCCCGGCAGATCGACTTTGCTCCGGACGTCATTCACGCTCATGACTGGCAAACCGGCCTGGTACCGGTTTACCTGCACCAGCACCTCTGGCGCGACCCTTTTTTCGCCGACACCGGCAGCCTCTTCACGATTCACAACCTTGGTTACCAAGGCGTCTTTCCCCAGGAGATGGCTCGTTTTCTTGCCCTCGACAACCCCGTGCTGAGTCCGGACGGTCTCGAGTATTTCGGTCAGATCTCCCTCTTGAAAGGCGGTATCAGCTTCGCAACCCGGGTCAATACGGTCTCTCCAACCTACTGCCAAGAGATTCAGACCCCGCAACATGGCATGGGCCTGGATGGTCTTTTGCGCTCGCGTGGCGAACACCTGCACGGGCTGCTGAACGGTCTTGACGGCGACTTGTGGTCGCCGGCCCGGGACAAGTCGTTGGCGAGCAGCTACTCGACCAAGCAGCTGTCGGGCAAAAAGGAGTGTAAAAAACAGCTGCAGAAAGAATTGGGGCTGCGAATATTACCGAACACCCCGATCGTCGCCATGGTCACGCGACTCGATTCCCAGAAGGGGATTGAACTCGTTCTCGAAAGCTGGGACAGGCTGATGCGGCAAGACCTGCAGCTGGTGATCCTTGGCAGCGGCAATCCCGATTTCGAGCGCCGTCTCGCCGAAGCCGCAAGCTACTACCCCGGCAAGGCGTCGGTGCTGCTGCAATTTGATGAGTCCCTGGCGCGGCGTATCTACGCCGGCAGCGACATCTTCATGATGCCGAGCCGTTATGAACCATGTGGTCTGGGACAATTGATCGCCCTGCGCTATGGCTCCGTTCCCCTGGTCCATGCCACAGGCGGTCTGGCTGATACAATCACTGATCCGCTTGACCCGGCGCAGCGGGGCAACGGCTTTGCTTTTCAGGAATACCGGCACGACAGCTTTCTGGCGTGCCTGGGCCGAGCGCTCGAGACATACGCAAAAACTCATGCATGGCGGGCAATCATGCTGCGGGGAATGCAACAGGACTTCTCCTGGCGGCAGGCCGCCGGCGAATACGTCAAACTCTACCGGATGTGCACGAAGGAGTCCCGATGACCGATCAGCAAAAAAACACCCATGCCGCGGAACCGGAGGGAACGGAAGTTGCCGAGGAAGAAACCAAGCCGGAGCGATTCCCCGAGCTTGCTGAGCTGGAGGAGAAAATCCACCGGCGCCTGCGCAGCAACCAACGCTTCCTGGAGCAGTTCATGGATGAGGATTTCGACGATCTGGACGATGACGACGAGCCGGATGATGTCGTCGTAGACGACGAGCCGTACCCCGACGAGGAGCTCTAACCTG
>JBFLJZ010000222.1:0-4385 GCA_040882925.1 Desulfuromonadales bacterium | reverse complement strand
TTGCGATCGGAATAAAAACCCAGGTCCACCCACATCCGCGCTGTCTCCACCAGCATCTCGACGCCCTCGTTGTACAACAGGGACTTGTCGTTGGTGATCTCCGCATACTTCTTCAGCGCGTACATGATGTCTGCGTTGATGTGGTACTGAGCCGTCCCGGCCGCATAATAAGCCGAAGCTTCCTCACCGTTGATCGTCCGCCATGGAAACAGAGCACCCTGCAGGTTCATCTCACGAGCCCGGGTCCGGGCCTGCTCAAGCATGCTGTAACGAAAACGCAGCAGGTTACGGGCAATCTCGGGGGCCGTATAGATCAGGAAGGGCATCACGTAAATTTCCGTATCCCAAAAGTAATGGCCCTCATAAGTCTGGCCGGTCAGGCCTTTTGAAGGAATCCCGGTGCCTTCTGCACGTGCTGATGCCTGCAGGATCTGGAACAGGTTCCAGCGCATGGCTTGTTGTGTCTCATGCTTGTGGCGGCCAACCGCTGAAGAATGGCCCTCGATGTAGATATCGCTACGCTTCCAGAAATCGTCCATAAAGGCTTTTTGGCCGGCGACAAGACTGGCAAAACCTTCTTGTTTGACGCGATTAAGAGTGCGCTCAGCGCGAGTTGCCAGTTCCGAGGTTGCTGCGTGCCGGGAGGAATGATAAGTGATGAATTTGATAATATTGATCACTTTGCCGCGTCTGGCGTTGACCGAGTAGACGACCTTGCCGTGATCACCGTCACATTCGCTGCTGAAATTATATCTCGCTTCCGATTCGATCAGGTGATCAACACCGCAGGCGATGGTCATACCGCTGTTGCGCGCACGGTGCGTCATCATCAGGCGCATCTCGTCAGCAAAGTGCTCCTGCGGCAGCAGCACCTTGTGCTGGAAGCCTTTGCTCTGACGGGGGTCGTTAACGCTGGCCTGGTTAGGCCGGTCGCCGACTACCTCGGAGGATATCACCACCGGAGCATCCGCATTGAGGATGGTGATCTGGTAGGAGATCGCGGCCACATGGCGATACGGCAGAGAGACTAATCGTTTTGACTCGATCAGGACCTGTTTACCGACTGCTGTCTCCCATAGCAACCGCCTTTCCAATGTTCCTTCCTGCATGTCCAGGGTTCGTTCGAACAGCTGCAGGCTGGCGGTCGGCAGAAAAAAAGGTTCATCATCAACATACAGCTTGAAGACCTTGGCATCAGTGACATTGAGCATGGTCTGGCCGGTTTTGGCAAAACCATAGGCGCCTTCGCTGTAGACAATCGGCCAGGTCTCATGGTAGCCGTTAATGAAAGTGCCGGTCTGGCTGTGAGGAATGCCCTCGTCATGATTGCCACGCATTCCCAGATAACCGTTGCCAATTGCAAACAGTGTCTCGGCCTGCGAGAGGAAACGAGCATAGAACTCCGTCTCGATGATCTTCCATTCGTTGATCGGATAAATATGTATCGGTGGATTCAGGGTTTCGTGTCGAATCATTCTCTTATCCTGTCAAGCTGCATGTCCAAGGTCAAGATTGAGGCTGGCAAAGCAACTCCAGCAAACTTTCAACAACGATGTCGGCACCATTCTCACGCAAAGCTGTGGTGTCGCCATGATGATCAATGCCGACCACCAGGGCAAACCCTCCGGCCTTGCCTGCCGCAACCCCCGATATGGCATCTTCAATAACCACGGCCCGCGCCGGCTCGACATCCAGTTCACGGGCCGCGGCAAGGAAAGTGTCCGGTGCGGGCTTGCCTGCCAGAGCATGACTGGCCGCAACATGACCGTCAACGACACAATCGAAGAGCGCGCCGATGCCTGCCGCATCCAAAATCTTCGCGCAATTCTTGCTGGCTGAAACCACCGCTGTTTTGATGCCGGCGGCACGCACGGCGTTCACCAGTTCAATCGCTCCTTCGAGGAGCTCTACTCCATTCGAGTTGATTAACTGGTTGACCATGCGATCCTTGCGATTGCCCAGGCCACACACGGTTTCCTGTGACGGGTCATCTACCGGACTGCCGTACGGCAGTTCTATGCCGCGGGAGGCCAGGAAAGCCTGAACGCCGTCATAACGCAACTTGCCATCGACATACGCCTTGTAATCGGTGGCGACCTCGAAAGGACGGAACTGCTCGCCGGAATCTGACGCCCGTTGATCAAGGTAATCATCAAACATCCTCTTCCAGCAGGCCGCATGGATCTTCATGGTCATGGTCAGAACACCATCCATGTCAAAGAGTACGGCATCATATTGTTCCGCATTGATTAACATGCTCACTCCTGCAAGCGCTCTAATAATATAGCAAATTCACTCATTGTTCGGCTGGCATGTGCGGCTTGCTGAGCAGAGCGCTGATAAAATTCTCCAGCCAGAAATGTACGTCGGTGCGACGAATCTGGTTGCGCAGTAACTTCATGCGCCGCCGCCTCTCTGCCTGGGTCATGCTGAAGGCCATGTAAATCGCATCGGCGGTTTTCTCGATATCATACGGGTTGACCAGCAGGGCGTGCTTGCCCAGTTGATCGGCTGCACCGGCAAACTTGCTCAAAATCAACACCCCCTTGTTGTCTATCGAACAGGCACAATACTCCTTGGCCACCAAGTTCATGCCGTCGCGCAAGGGGGTGATCAGGGCGATCTCGGCGGTCCGATAATGAGCCAGCAGCTGCACTTGATCAAGACTGCGGAAATGGTAATGCAACGGGACCCAGCCGTGTTCCGAGAAACGGCCATTGATCCGGCCCGCCAGTTGCTCAAGCTGGCTTTTCAGATCGATGTAATCGGGGACCATGGTACGGCTTGGCACGACAATCTGCAACAATGACACCTGATGCCTGAGGTCTGGATATTTTTCCAGCGTGCGTTCAAAGGCGAGAAATCGTTCAGGAATCCCCTTGGTATAGTCGAGACGGTCTATGCCGAGAATCAATTGACGTTGCTCATAGTTCTCGTGGAGATACCAGGCCGCCTTCGCCACTTCTTCAGATCCGGCACGTCCGGCAAAGTCATTAAAGTCGATACTGATCGGAAAGTGACCGGCCTTGATGATACGATCACCGTATCGCAGAACCGTATGGTTTCTATGGCGGCTAAGAATTTCGACGCCCTTGATCAGTGAGGTCGCGCAATGAATGAAGTTGCGATGATCGCGCAACGTCTGGAATCCGACCAGATCGTAGGCCAGCAGACTGACCAGCAGCTGCTTGCTCCATGGCAGGCGTCGAAACAAGTCCGGAGACGGGAAAGGGATATGCAAGAAAAACGCGATCTTGCGCCGGGGGTGCAGTTGCCTCAGGTACCAGCCGCTAGAGATGAGCTGGTAGTCGTGAATCCAGATAATATCTATGTCGGAACTCGCCTCGGCGGTCACCTGGGCGAAGCGACGATTGACCGCATCGTAGACCCGGTAGTTGTCGTGACTGAAAATACAGTGGCCGAGCAGGTCATGAAAAAGCGGCCAGAGGGCCTCGTTTGAAAAGCCGCGATAATATTTTTCGACTTCATCCTCTGTCAGCGGGACCGGCTTTAACGAATAGCCCTGTGCTTGGGCGAAACTTTCGACCAGGTCATCGATAGGAGCTTCCGCTCCACAGCCGGGCCAGCCCACCCAGACGCCCTGGTTGGTTTTCATCAGCGGGGCCAGGGCGGTAATCAGACCGCCCGCACCTGGCTTTATCTGCCAATTGTCGCCTGCCCGGTTTATGGTAATTGGCAGACGATTGGAAACGACGACCAGCCTGTTCTTCATATCAAGCTCTTCCCCCTTCATTCTCTTTCCGAGGCGCATTGGTGTGCCACTTATCGAGAAAATCAAGTAGTTCCAGAGGCGGTGTGATCCGCAGGCTGGCGTTAGTCTGCCGCGGTTCAGCGCCGACGAGCACACCGAGGCCTCGAGTTTTGATGACTTCGAAACCATCCTCGTCGGTCAGGTCATCGCCGAGGAAGGCCACCGGAGTCGCCGGATCGAGTGACGCCAGAATAGAGGTCACTGCCGTGCCCTTGTCGCGGCCGGGACAACGCAGTTCAAGCCCGCCATTAAAAGGATGGATCTCCAGTTCGTACTCGTTGGCAACCGGTTGCCAGCCGGCCAGTACCCGGTCACGCAAATCCCTGATCTGTCCGTTCGAGAGGCCACGCCAGTGAAGTGCAACCGAGGCGGGCTTGGTTTCGCTGAATCCGCTCAGCTTTTGTTCTGCAACCCAGAACCCGGCCTTGTCCAGCCCGGTTCGGGCCAGCGGCGGCAGAGGTATGTCCGGACGATGACCGTTTGCTGCAAGCAGCTCCCAGCCGTGACACCCCCAGATTTCCGGCGGTGGATCAAGGTTCAATAACGGCAGGAGGTCATCGATTGCCCGGCCGCTGATGATCACCAGTCGGGTTGCAGTGTCTTCGAAGATTGC
>JBFLJZ010000221.1:0-4930 GCA_040882925.1 Desulfuromonadales bacterium | reverse complement strand
GTCACCTGGGCGCCACGAGAACGCATTGCCGTAAAAGCTTCATGGCCCGGAGTGTCGAGGAAAGTCATTTTGCGGCCATCGAGGTCTACATCGTAAGCACCGATATGCTGAGTGATCCCGCCGGCCTCGCCTTCGGTCACCTTGGCCTGACGAATTGCATCGAGCAAGCTGGTCTTGCCATGATCGACATGGCCCATGATCGTAATGACCGGAGGACGGGGAACCAGTTTATCGGCATCATCGCCCTGTGCCGCGATATCGGAATGCGAGAGAATGGTTTCCTCGTCAAACGCCACGTTTTCGACTTCGTAACCGAACTCGGAGGCCAGGATAGCGGCTGACTCGAAATCAAGGGGATGATTGATCGTCACCATCTGCCCCTGCCCCATCAGCTCTTTGATCAGGTCATTGGCTTTGACCCCCATCCGCTTGGCCAGCTCGCCGATGGTAATCACATCGGTGATCTTGATCTTTCTCTTGATCGCCTTGGACTGGGTAATTTCGGTTTTCTTGGCCGGCCGGTTCGACTTCCTGCCCTTGCGGTAACGCTCGTTGCGGTCCGGCTCGTAAACCTCACGGCGACTCTTGCGGCGCGGTCCGTCGCCATCCATTCGACTGGTGTCACGCCCCTTCTTTTTCTTTTTCGCCGATCGGCCTTCTTTTTCTATTGGCATATCGGGTTGGATAGCAGTGATTCCCGGGGTAGCGGAACGGGTCGCCGGACGAGCTGCCGCGCCGGCGGCGGGGCGATCGGGACGTTTGCGTTCGCCGGCTGCGGGTCGCTTGCCTTTTTCGGCAGCGGTATCTTGACGGCGCGGACGCGCTACCGGGGTCGGCAGGTCAACCCGTCCGAGGATCTTGGCACGGGTCGGTTCTTTCTTGGCGTTCTTCTTTGACGTCGCATCGGCTTTTTCCGGCTCTGTTTCAGCGGCTTCGGCCTTCGCTTCTGACGGTACCTCTTCAGTGACCTCGGCAGCGGCCTCTTCCGTAGCTGGCTCGGTGACCGGCTCTTGCCCCTCTTCGGCAACAGTTGCAGCCTCGACCGGGGCGTCAGCAGCGGTTTCAGCAACCTCGACTGCCGGCTCTTCCTTGATCACAGTCTTGCGGCGACGGCGAATCAAGCCGGAACTGATGCGCTCTTCCTTGACCTTGACTTCGACTGTTTCCTCAGCCTGAGGTGCGTCGACTGTCTTGGCAGCCTGATCGGCCTCGAATTTCAGCGCGACATCTTCTTCGATTGCGCTCATATGGTTCTTGACTTCGATACCGGCCTGTTGCAGCTTCTCGACAACATCCTTGTTATCCAGCCCCATTTTGGTCGCCAGCTCATAAATACGAATTTTTGCCATCAACTTTCCCCTGAAATATCCTTATAGCGGTGCCAATCACTCATGAATGCCGCCGCCAACTTGCCATCGGACACACCAACAACACTTCTTTCCGCACGTCCGAGTATGCGGCCAAGTTCCATTTTGTCGAATAATTCTGCCGTCAATATTTTCTGTCGTGCTGCTTTCCGTCTGATCTTATCACCGATCTGCGGTGAAATGTCCTGGGCCAGGATGATCGCGGACAAGGTTTTCTTGCGCGTCAAAGCGTCAAGGACAGCATTGCTGCCAGTGACCAGGTTCGCCGATTTTCTAGCCATGCCGAGTAAACTGGCAAGGTGCTTGAGCAGCTCCCGCGCCACCCGGTCAGTCAGGGTTGACAGGTCTGCCGGCTGACACTCGCTGCGGAAAGCCCGATTAAACTGCTGCCGGTTGACGGCCGCCATCATACAGTCACGACTGTTGCAAAGATACGCGCCACGGCCGGGTAAACGGCCTTTCAAATCAACCAGGATTTCACCCTCCGGCGAACGCACGAAACGAATCATCTCAGACTGATCCTTGACCTGACGACACCCCAGACAGGTGCGCTGCGGCTGCTTGCACCTTTTCGCCATCAGCTCTCCGGGTTCTCCTCGCCGGCCAGCTCTGCCATCTTGGCGGCAAAAGCGCGCGTCACGGTGACACGCTCTTCACCAGCGTCTTTGCCGGCGATATCTTCGATGCTCTGTGCCGATTTGATCAGGGCAATTGCATCCTTTGCGCTCATCGCCGAGAACAGCTCGGCCGGTGTTCCGGCATCGGACTCATCTTCCGGACTGCGGCTGCCGCCGGTCAATTCCTCAAGCTCGGCTTCAGCAGCACGGGTTTCGCTGATGATATCTATCTTCCATCCGGTCAGCTTGGCAGCCAGCCTGACATTCTGCCCTTTTTTGCCGATTGCCAGCGAGAGTTGATCGTCGGGGACGATGATTTCTAGTGACTCTTCTTCATTATCGACATAGACCCGGGTGACTTCCGCAGGGGCCAGTGCAGAGCAGGCAAAGCGCGCGATGTCTGGCGTCCAGTTGATAATATCGATCTTTTCACCGCGCAGTTCCGAAACCACATTCTGGACACGCGCACCGCGCATACCGACGCACGCGCCGATCGGGTCAACGTCCGGATCATTGGACAGCACGGCGATCTTGGCGCGGCTGCCCGGCTCACGGGAAACTGCCTGAATCTCGACGATACCCTCGGCAACCTCAGGCACTTCAATGCGGAAAAGTTCTGCGAGCAGGCCGGGATGGGTCCGCGACAAGATAATCTGCGGGCCCTTGGTCGCCATGCGCACATCGGAGATGTAGGCGCGGACGCGGTCGCCCTGGCGGTAGTTCTCGCGCGGCACCTGCTCGCGATGCGGCAGCAAAGCTTCGGCGCGGCCCAGATCGACGATCAGGTCGCCACGTTCGTAGCGCCGCACGATACCGTTGACCAGCTCACCGACACGATCCTTGAATTCATTAAAAACGCCCTCACGCTCAGCTTCACGGACTTTTTGGATAATTACCTGTTTGGCGGTCTGGGCTGCGATACGACTGAAACTGCTGGCATCCATTTTCATGCCGAGCGAGTCACCGACTTCAACATCAGGGTCTATTTCCCGGGCTTCAGCAAGATCGATTTCCTGGTAGGAATTCTCCACTTCTTCAACGACGGTGACAAACTCGAAGACTTCCACTTCACCGATTTCGTCATTATAGTGGGCTTCGAGCTCACGGGTGTTGCGATATTTCTTGTTGGCGGCCGAAAGAACGGCCGCTTCCAATGCTTCAACCAGGACCTCGCGATCAATGCCCTTGTCTTTGACCACCTGGTCGATAATGTGATTCAGGTTGATATTCATCCCTTCCCCCTGCATACCATCCACATTATTGTGTTGGCTGCTGTTGAAGTCTTTTTAATGTTAAAGGTTAAAGATTACTGTTTATCATCTTGTAATTTATTATAATTCTTCCACAAGATTGGCTTTCTCCAGATCGGCGAGTGCGATCATCACCTGGCCACCGGTCTTGTCGTCCAATGCTATGCGGATCATGTTGCCTGACAGGCCGAGCAGTTCGCCGGTAAAGGTTTTCCGGCTCCTGCCGCGCCTGTCCGGGTCGAGCATACGCACGGTCTTCAACTTTATCTTTTGTCCCGCGAAACGTTCGAAGTCCGCTGGTTTTTTCAGCGGCCGGTCCAGTCCGGGTGACGAGACTTCAAGTCGATAACCCGCCTTGATTGGATCTTCGATCTCGAGAATTGCGCCGACCTCCCGACTGACCGTGACGCAATCATCGAGAGTGATACCGCCCGGCTTGTCAATGAAGATGCACAAAGCCATGCTGCGGCCTTCCTTCTTGTACTGGAGGTCAACGAGCTCATAACCGAAATCATCGAGGATCGGTCTGATCAATCCTTCAACCTGTGCCTGGATCTCTTGGCGCATCTTTTTTCCAAAACAAAAAAAGCGAGCCGCGAAGCTCACTTTTCAGATGAAAAGTTAATTGCAAGTCTTCTAACAAAAATTGACGGGCATTGCAAGGAAAAACGTTGCGGCACCGGAAAGGTTCGGGCATGTGGCCGATGGGTTACCGCCTGCCCAACAATGTCATGCTCTCGATATGCCAGGTTTGAGGAAAGACGTCGAAGGCCCGGGCCGACAACACTTGGTAGCCGTGATTCACCAGAGGCGCGAGATCGCGAGCCAGGGTTGCCGGGTCGCATGATATGTAGAGAATCCTTTGCGGCTTGGCCCGCATGATCTCCAGGCTGGCCTGGTAACTGCCGCTGCGCGGCGGATCGAGCACGACCAGGTCCAGATCACCGTGATTGCGGTGGCTTATGGCTCTGGCTGCGTCTGCCGCACGGAATTCGACATTATGCAGATTATTGATAGCAGCATTTTTAATTGCTGAGGTAACGGCGGGCGCATACTCCTCGACGCCGGTCAACCGACCCGCTCGCCGGGCAATCGGCAGGCTGAAATTTCCCATACCGCAAAACAGATCGAGAACATCTTCGGTCCCCTGCAGATCGAGAATTGCGAGCATCTCTGCAATCATCCTGCGATTCTGCGCCGGGTTGACCTGGGCGAAACCGCCCGGTCCGTAATTCAGGATGAGTGGCGGCTGATCGACAATAACCGACAAATCCGTCTCGCCATGCACAGCTTCAATGGTGTCCTTGCGTCCCGATTGCAGGCATGCGTTGAGTTGATGCCGTTGCGCAAAGCCCTGCAGCCACAGGCGCAGCTGCGGGCGTGCTTTCGGCAGCACATGCAACAGCACCCTGAGAGCGCCATCATCACCGCAGGCGACGTCAACCTGGGGGATATGATCCGGGCAGGGTGCTTCAGGCAGCTCCTGGCGCAGCAGTGTCAGGACCTGTTGTATCTCCGGCCGCAGCAGCAGGCAGCGTTTTATGTCAACGACGAAGTGGGAGTTGGGCCGGTAAAAACCGATCACCAGACCGTTATCGGCCAAATGACACTTGAACTGGACACGATTGCGATAATGCCATTCATCGGGAGCCGGGACAATCGGTGCCAGGCGTTCCTTTACAGTGATTTTGCTGCG
>JBFLJZ010000220.1:0-3857 GCA_040882925.1 Desulfuromonadales bacterium | reverse complement strand
GCAAAAGCAACCGGACAGCCTGCTGGCCAGTGTCAATGCGCTGTTTGCCCTCTGGAAAGCACCGCTGCTTGAGGGCCGGTCAACGTCGGCCGGGCTCGATATCGACAGCGAACTGTCGGCACGCGGCTTCGAGCTGGTGCGGTTGAACGGTGATTTCGAGGAGCTGCGCCAATACAACGTGCCGGTCCTGATGCCGTTGTCCGAAGAGCAGGGCGGTGGTTACCTTGCGGTCCTCGGCCAGGTGTCGACGGGGAACTACAGGGTCGCGCCTGCTTACCGCGGCCAGGAAACTCTTGATGCCGACCGGCTCAATGCCCTCGGCATGCGCATGGCCATGGTGCCGTGGGTGGATTTTGCCGGCATCGGCAACGTCGCCGCGCCGGGCACGAGCGGTGAGAACGTCAGGCGCCTGCAATTTCTCCTCGGACTTACCGGTTGCGTGGAGGTGCCGACCAACGGCCGCTACGATGCACGCAGCATCGAGTGTGTCAAGTCTTTTCAGAGAGAGCACGGCTTGGTTGTTGACGGCCTGGTCGGCCCGCGCACTCTGATTCTCATCTACCAGGTAGCCGGGGCGTACGACATGCCCAGACTTTCCTGATATGACCAGGGATGCATACAGATGAGTTCGATACTGAAAGCGCTCAGGAAGCTCGAGGAGGAAAAGCGGGGCGGCAAGCCTGAAGCCCCTGACCTGCAAGTCGACCAGGGGCAACCGGACACCACCGGCAGACCGTTTATCCCTCTGCTGATCGGCGCTGTTCTCGGCATTCTCCTGATCGGCCTGTTTTTCCTCTGGCCAATCGGCTCGCAATACTGGCTTGATCTTTTGCAAGGCGAATCCCCGGTGCCCGCCGCCCCCGCTGTTGCACCGGTTCAGCCTTTGCCGCAGGCGGTTGTCGAACAGCCGGTCGTTGCGGCACCGGCCAAACCGGTACCGCGCACTTCAACTCCTGCATCGGTTGAGCCTGAAACTCCGGTCGCGCCCGCTGTCACAGTCACTGAACCTGTCGTGCCACAGGTTAAACCTGCAAGCGGTTCTGCAGCGACCAGTCCGTCGAAAAATGACGAGCCTGCCGGGGCTGCGGCGACAGCACAGCAATCCGGCATCGCCGTGCAGCAGGAACTGTCCCCGGACACGGTCAAGCTGCCTGCCGGCATCAGACTGCTGGTTTCGGAAATTTTTTACCTGGATGACGTCAACAGCATGGCGGTCGTCAACGACCTGCCGGTTATGGTCGGCAGCCATGTTGACTCCGCCGTCGTCACTGCAATCCACGCAGACCGGGTTTTGTTCGAGATCGACGGTAAGGCTTACCCTGTTTCGTTACCTCAACCGTAAAAGCTCGTTTCATCCGCCATCTTTTCCTGAATACTCAACATATCTTGCGTCGAATAGTCCTCATTCTTTTGTAGTATATTCTACACTTCTGCCTTGTTTGCAGCAGGATATTTCCTATAAAGTATATAAAAACAATAAGTTATGGATATGGCACGGTCCATGTAATCTTGATGAGATATTTTTGCAAAGGGCCTTGTATGGTGTCGAATCCACAATTGCTGAAACGCATACTGATCTCCGGAGTGTTGTTTTTAGGACTTTCAATCCTCTCCGGTCCCGCGCTTGCGACCAGTCTCGACGAACTTGTCGTCGAGGCTCTCGACAACAATCCTGACCTCGCTGCGATGAAAGCGCGCTGGCAAGAAAGCAGCTACAAAGCCCCTCAGGTTGGTAGCCTGAATGATCCGGTTTTGTCATTCGCCTTGTCGAATTACCCCAGTGATGACTTTTCCAGTGATACATTTCCGATGACCGGCAATGAAGTGAAGCTGGCGCAGGCCTTTCCATTCCCGGGCAAACTCAAGAATCGTACGGCACTCGCCAGGGAACAGGAAAAGTGGTTCGAGGCCGCCTATTACGATGCGCATTATCAGGTCGCCCGCAAAGTCAAGGATGCCTGGTACCGACTTTATTTCAACCGGATGGCGACCGGCGTTGTTGAACGCAACATGCAGCTGGTTGACGACATCATCCGCTTGACGGAAGTTCGCTACGAGACCGGTTCAGGGCTGCAGCAGGACGTTCTCAAGGCGCAGGTCAAAAAATCAAACCTGCTGGATCAGTTAATATCGCTGCGACAGCAAAAAACAGTCATCGAGGCCGAGCTGAACCGGCTGCTGAACAGGCCGGCCGGAACCTTCGAGGCCCCGGGCAGGATGGAGTTGCCAAAAGCAGAGATCGGCCTCGAAGAGTTCGAGCGGGCGGGGTTGCAAGATCGTCCCCTGAACGCAGCATACCAGGCCCTGATCAAACGTTACCGTTACCAGAAGAAGCTGGCCGAACTCGATGACTACCCGGACGTAACCCTATGGGGCAGCTGGCGTTTTCGCGATGACAACCTGCCGGACGAGGGAACCGACTTTGTCAGTGCCGGAATCAGCTTCAACCTGCCTGTTTACCGGGAGAAACGGCGCGCCGCGGTCGCGGAAGCCAACGCTGCCCTGAGAATGGCGGAATACCAGTCAAAGGGTTTCCGCAATTCAGTCTCTGAATCGATTCAGAAAGCCTATGCCCGCATGCAGGAGACATTTCAGCAGTCCGAGCTCTACAGCAAGGGGATTATCCCGCAAACCAGCCAGAGTTTCCAGGCCGCCCTTGGCTCATACCAGGTTGGCAAAGTCGCCTTTGTCAGCCTGCTGGAAGCCTTGATAGCGACTTTCAAGGCCGAGATGGATTATTACCGGGTCAGTTCCGAGTACCTGAGAACCCTCGCGTGGCTCGAAGCCGAATCGACCTTGCCGCTGACCGGTCGTCCTGTGGTGATCGATAAAGGGAATCATGCGGGCGACAAAGAGAAACACTGACCAGAGGACGTTATGCATAAAAAACTTCGTTCACTCCTGATCGTCGTGGCAACGGGTCTGACTGCGTGGCTTGTCATCTCTGCTGTGCTGCCGAGCTCGCAAACTAGCCACATTGCCGAAATCGCCGGGCTGATGACACCATCTGCTGTGGTCGCAGCTGAAGATGCTGGGCAGAAATATACCTGCGGCATGCACCCGATGATTATTACCGATGAACCCGGTCTCTGCCCGATCTGCAACATGGATCTGACGCCGCTGAAGCCCGGCGGCGGCACTGAAAAACCGGCCGGTGAACGCAAGATCAAGTATTGGGTTGCGCCGATGGATCCGACTTTTATCCGCGATGAACCGGGGAAATCGCCCATGGGCATGGACCTGGTGCCGGTGTATGAAGATGAAGCCGTAACCGGTTCGGTCATCTCCGTGGACCCGGTGACATCACAGAACATGGGGGTTCGACTCGCCCTGGCGACACGCAAAGACCTCAGCCGTACGGTGCGGACGGTCGGCCTGGTCGGCTACGAAGAGCCAAAGCAATACTCGGTCAACAGCAAGATCGATGGCTGGGTTGAACGGCTTTATGTCAATCAAACAGGGCAATTTGTCAAAAAAGGCTCGGCACTGCTCGAAATCTACAGTCCGGAGCTGGTCAGCGCCCAGGAAGAGTTCCTACTCGCGTACGGCAACCGCCAGTCATTGGCGAATTCTCCTTTTCCGTCGATTGCCAATGGTGCCGAACGTCTCCTCGATGCATCACGTCGCCGCCTGCAGCTTTGGGATATCAGCGCTCGCCAGATATCGCGTCTCGAGAAAACCGGCCAGGTTGCCAAAACCCTGACTCTTTATTCGCCCTACGATGGCATCGTGACGATGAAGATGGTCAGGGAAGGGCAGTTTATCAAGGGCGGCATGGAACTCCTGATGTTGTCGGATATATCCGAAGTCTGGGTCTACGCCGATATCTACGAATACGAGATGCCCTGGGTCAAGGT
>JBFLJZ010000219.1:0-3628 GCA_040882925.1 Desulfuromonadales bacterium | reverse complement strand
TGGCCTGCAAACTCGGGAATTCCGCGAGGTGGGCACTGGCCTCGCGCTCGCCGGGCAGGAAGCCCCAGATTTCTTCGGCGGTAAAGGACAGCACCGGCGCCATCATCCTGGTCAGGGCGTCGAGGATGCGATACATGGCGGTCTGTGCACTGCGGCGCGCCGGCCCCTGTTTTGCGGAGGTGTAGAGCCGGTCCTTGAGCACGTCGAGGTAGAAGGCGCTCATATCGACGGCGCAGAAATTGTGCACCGCATGATACAACACGTGGAAGTCGTAGCTGTCGTACGCCTGCAAAACCCGGCTGACCAGGCCTTCGAGTCTCGACAGGGCCCAGCGATCGATTTCGCGCAGTTCATGCTCGGCGACACTGTCGGTGGCCGGGTCGAAATCATGGATGTTGCCGAGAATGTAGCGGGCCGTGTTGCGGATCCGGCGATAGGCCTCGGAGACCTGCTTGAGGATGGCATCGCCGACGCGGGTGTCGTTGCGGTAGTCCTGGGTGGCCACCCAGAGGCGCAGGATCTCGGCGCCGTACTGTTTGATGACTTTTTCCGGGGCCACCACGTTGCCGACCGACTTGGACATCGGGCGGCCCTTTTCGTCGAGGACGAAGCCGTGGGTCAGGACGGCCTTGTAGGGTGCGGCGTCGCGGGTGCCGACCGCAGCCAGCAGGCTCGAGTGGAACCAGCCGCGATGCTGGTCGCTGCCTTCGAGGTAGAGGTCGGCGGGTGATTGCAGCAGCGGGTTCTTTTCCACCACCGCGGCGTGAGAGACGCCGGAGTCGAACCAGACATCGAGGATGTCCATCTCCTTGCGGAACCGGTCGTGGCCGCAGCCGGCGCAGGTGGTGCCTGCCGGCAGAAGCTCGCCGGCTTCCTTTTCGAACCAGATGTCGCTGCCGCCCTCCTCGAACAGGTCGGCGACATGGTGCATGACCCCGCCGTCAGCCAGCGCCTCGTCGCACTTGTCGCAATAAAACACCGTGATCGGCACACCCCAGCTGCGCTGGCGGCTGATGCACCAGTCGGGACGGTTTTCGATCATGTTGTAGATGCGTTCACGACCCCAGTGCGGAATCCACTTGACGTCGTTGATATGCTCGAGCGCTTTCTGCCGCAGCTGGTTGGCCTGCATCGAGATGAACCACTGCTCGGTGGCGCGGAAGATGATCGGCTTCTTGCAGCGCCAGCAGTGCGGGTAACTGTGAGCAACCCGGTCCTCGCCGAGCAGGGCGCCGACTTCGGCCAGTTTTGCCGAAACCTGCGGATTGACCGCCGGGACTTTTTCGCCGCCGAAGAATTCGAGGTCTTCGCGGTAGCGACCGTAGTCGTCCACCGGGTTGTAGATCTCAAGGTCGTAGCGCAGGCCGGTCAGGTAGTCATCATGGCCGTGTCCGGGAGCGGTGTGGACGCAGCCGGTGCCGGCTTCGAGGGTGACGTAGTCACCGAGCACCAAAAGCGATGCGCGGTCGTAGAGCGGATGGCGGCAGGCGCGTTTTTCAAAGGCCTCGGCCCGGAAGGTCTTGACCACGGTGTAGTCGGTAATGTCCAGTTCGGCGAGAACTTTTTCGTAAAGCCCTTCAGCCATGACCAGCAGCTCACTGCCGGTGTCGACGGCGACGTAGGGCAGTTCGGGGTGCAGGCAGACGGCAAGGTTGGCCGGAATCGTCCAGGGTGTCGTCGTCCAGATGACAAACGACAAAGGCTTGCCCGAGAGCTCGGCAAAACCGTCCGGCAGCTCATCCCGGTAAGGGAATTTGACATAGATCGACGGCGAGGTGTGGTCGTCATACTCGACCTCTGCTTCGGCCAGGGCGGTGACACAGGAGGAGCACCAGTGGATCGGCTTGCGCCCCTTGTACAGGCCGTCCCGCTCGGCAAAACGTGCCAGTTCGCGGGCCGTGGCCGCTTCGTAGTCGTTGGTCATGGTCAGGTACGGGTGCTGCCAGTCGCCGAAGATGCCGAGGCGGCGGAATTCTTCGCTCTGGACTTTGACCCACTCGCGGGCGTAGGACCGGCACTCCTTGCGGACCTCGGCCTTGCTCATCTCGCGTTTTTTCTTGCCGAGCTGTTGGTCGACCTTGAGCTCGATCGGCAAACCGTGGCAGTCCCAGCCCGGCACGTAAGGTGCGTAGAAGCCCTGCATGCGCTTGCTCTTGATGACAATATCCTTGAGGATCTTGTTCAGCGCGTGGCCGATATGAATGTTGCCGTTGGCATAGGGTGGTCCGTCGTGCAGGGTGAAGTTCGGTTTCCCTCTGGTCGGCTCGCTGACCTTGCGGTCCAGTTCGAGAGCAGCCCAGTGCTGCATGATTTCCGGCTCGCGCTGTGGCAGGTTGCCGCGCATCGGGAAATCCGTGACCGGTAAGTTGAGAGTCTCTTTGTAATCCATAAGTCAGCTCGCGAGCCCCCTGTTGGTGCAGATTTAGAACACCGCAACTTAACAAAATGGCGGGATAAGTCAAGGTAAATCAGGCTTTTGCCTGATCGAATAGCCAGGCTGCACGGCAGGTCCGGTGCTCAGGATGGCTGCTGCCGACGGCTGTACAGGCAGGTCTGATCAAGCGGGCATTGTCGGCACAAGGGACTCTTCTTGCGACAGCAGGTTTTGGCAAGTTGAACGATCTGGGCGTGGTAAGCGTTATACAGGGGAACCTGTTGCGGGAGGTGTTGCATGAACAGTCGACGAATCTCGTCATAAGCCTCGTTGCCCTGCAAAAGGCCGATGCGCTGAAAAATGCGTCTGGTGTAAGCGTCGACGACAAAGCTGGGTCGTGCTGCCGCGTAGAGTAGAATCGAGTCGGCGGTCTCCGGGCCGATCCCTGCCAGGGCCAGCAGCCTGCTCCTGGCTGCGGCAAGGGGGCCGCTGCACAAGGCGGTAATATCGCCTCGCCAGTCTCTGACCAGGTGTCGGGCCAGGTTCTGCAGGCGGCAGGCTTTTTGCCGGAAGAACCCGGCAGGCCTGATCAGCTTTTGCAGGGTGTCAGGCGCAAGTCCGGCAAGACTGTCCGGATCCAGCACCCCGGCATGTTTGAGATTGCCGATGGCGTATTCGACATTCGTCCAGGCCGTGTTCTGGGTCAGTATGGCGCCGACGGCGACTTCGAAAGGGGAGTCTGCCGGCCACCAGCCAAGCGGCCCGAAATGCTCATCGAGGCGTTGCTGTATGGATTGGATCAGGAGGTCAGGAGCGAGTGTCATGCCGGCAGTCTTCTGTCCCGGCCGCGGCAGGAGCCTGTCGGCATCAAGCTTTTTCTCGGGTGTCTTTGCCAAAAGCGGGGCCTTTCGGAATCGCCACGCAGAAGGTTGCCCCGCCGCCGGGGGTCTGCTCCACCCAGGCGTGCCCGTTGCACCGGATGGCAATCTTGCGCACAATCGCCAAACCGACGCCTGTGCCGCGATTCTCTTTGCTCGCTTCGCCACGGTAGAAGATGTCAAACACCCGTTCGCTTTCCTTGTGCGGCACACCTGGCCCGTGGTCCTTGACATAGTAAATGATTCGGTTTGCTTCGTCCCAGCAGCCGACTTTGATCGGGCCGCTGGCCACGGGGGTATAGCGGCAGGCGTTGCCGATCAAATTCGAGAAGATCTGGTAGACGAGAGCCTCCGGCACCCAGGTCTGCGGCAGTTT
>JBFLJZ010000218.1:0-5211 GCA_040882925.1 Desulfuromonadales bacterium | reverse complement strand
GTCGTCCCGCCGGACGCCATACTTTTGTCCGGCAACAAAAGTATGCAAAGCGCCTTCTCCCGGCGAAGGGCTATAGACGTTCGCGAAGGGGATATGTCTTCCGAGAACAGCAAGAGGAGACGAGCCGGCCCGTTACAGGGGGCCTCACCATAATGCTGTGAATATGGGGTGGCAGGATCATACAGATGAGACCACTTGCATGCGGCAGGTATGGAACTTAAAGCCACTTTTTCTTTGAAGTCCAGAGGGCATAGGTTAACCATCTTTTGCCCTCTCTATCATGAACTCCGCATTGACAAGGGCCTCTGGCAGGATAAATTTAAATACGCCTGAAATGCAACGGAGGCGATTAATGCTCGAGATCTTTACCACTGGAGGGACCATTGACAAGGTCTACTTCGATGCCAAAAGCACCTTCGAGGTTGGTGACCCGCAAATCGAAGAGGTCCTGCGCGAGGCCAATCTGGCGATTGATTACCGGGTCACCCCGCTGTTGCGCAAGGATAGTCTGGAGTTGACCGATGCAGATCGTAGTATGATTCGCGCCGCTGTTGAGCAAACCCTGTCTCAGCGGATCGTTATCACCCATGGCACCGACACCATGATCACCACGGCGAAAAATCTTGCTGACATCCCTGGCAAGACGATCGTCCTGACCGGTGCCATGCAGCCAGCGCGCTTTCGGTTTACCGATGCCGTATTCAATATCGCCAGCGCCATGATGGCCGCCCAGACTCTGCCTGCCGGGGTCTACATTGCCATGAACGGCCGTATTTTCAACCCATTGACCGCAAGCAAGAACGTTGTATTGAACCGGTTTGAAGACACTTGAGGCTGGGCTTGCTCGGTCGATACTCCCGACAGCATGGCCCGCAATAAATTTCTTGTGCTTGGCAAGGAAGAAAATTCCCGAACCTGCCGGCCTTAAAGATTGTGATCAAGCATGCTCCCGGGCCTAAATCTGAGGCCGTTGATTGCACGGTTCAGTCTCTGCGGGAAGGGATACAGTAAAAAGGGGGCACATGAATGGATGTGCCCCCGATGTTTTGGTCAGAGGATCTGGCTGAGGAACAGCTTGGTTCGCTCGTGCTGCGGGTTGTCGAAGAATTCGTGTGGTCTGTTCTGTTCGACGATCTGCCCTTCATCCATGAACATCACCCGGTCGGCGACGCTTTTGGCAAAGCCCATCTCATGCGTGACGACCAGCATCGTCATCCCCTCTTCGGCCAAATCGATCATGACGTCAAGGACTTCCTTGATCATCTCCGGATCAAGCGCCGAGGTCGGCTCGTCAAACAACATCACCTTGGGCTTCATGCACAGGCTGCGGGCAATCGCTACACGCTGCTGCTGGCCACCGGAAAGCTGGCCGGGAAATTTTTTCGCCTGCTCGGCAATATGCACTTTCTCCAGGTACATCATCGCCATCTCTTCGGCCTCTTTCTTCGGTGTCTTACGTACCCAGATCGGCCCGAGGGTCAGGTTGTCGATGATCGAAAGATGCGGGAAGAGGTTAAAGTGCTGGAAGACCATACCGACTTCGGTGCGGACCTTCTCAATGTTCTTGATATCGTTGGTCAACTCCGTGCCGTTGACGATGATCTGGCCGCGCTGATGCTCTTCGAGGCGGTTGATACAGCGGATCAGGGTTGACTTGCCGGAACCGGACGGCCCGCAGATGACAATCCGCTCACCCAGCTGCACATGCAGGTTGATATCGCTGAGCACGTGAAAATCCCCGTACCATTTGTGCATACTGTTGACTTCGATAATCGGCCTTTCAGCCGGAGTTGTGGCAGCTTGTTGTTCAATCTCGTTCATAGCACTCTCACTGTATACGGCTTGCCGACCTCAACGGCCGGTGTGAAGTTCTTTCTCGAGTTTTCGGCTGTAACTCGACATCGCGTAGCAGCAGATGAAGTAAAGGATCGCCAGGAAGATATAGGCTTCCGTCGAGAAGCCGGTCCACTTCGGATTCGACAGGGTCACCTTGGTCGTCTTCAGCACATCGTACAGGGCGATGATCACCACCAACGATGTATCCTTGAACGCTGACAGAAGAATGCCGACACTCGGCGGGATAACAATTTTCAGGGCCTGCGGCAGAATGATCAGCCGCATCGTCTGGTTATAGTTCAGGCCGACCGAGTCGGCAGCCTCGAACTGCCCGCGCGGCATGGCCTGCAGTCCGCCGCGCACCACCTCGGCGATATAGGCCGCGGTAAAAAGGATGATTGCCGCCTGGGCACGCAGAACCTTGTCGATCGTTACGCCCTCGGGGAGAAACAGAGGGAACATGACCGACGACATGAACAGCAGGCTGATCAGGGGCACGCCGCGAATCATCTCGATATAAACGACGCAGAGAGTCTTGATTGCCGGCATCCTTGACTGCCGGCCAAGCGCCAGAAGCACTCCGAGCGGATAAGCGGCAACCATACCGAACAGGGAGAGCATAAAGGTCAATGGCAAACCGCTCCACTGGGCCGTTTCAACCACCTGCATACCGAACACGCCGCCGTACATCAGGGTGCCCATCACAATCAGCCCGATCGTCCAGTAGATGCCGAGTGACTTCTTCCAGTGCTTGCGGTCCCGGGAAAAGATCACCAAACCAAGCATCAGAGCCATGGCGAGACCCGGCCGCCACTGCTCACCATCGGGGAAGAAGCCGAACAGAATAAAGCTGATATTTTGCGGGATGACCGACCAGCAGGCGCCTTCGATGTCGCGACAGGCCTCTGCCGGGCTGTTCCAGACGCTGTCAATGAATGCCCAGCTGAAAAACGGCGGTACGAGCTGCCAGAGCAGCAGCAGCACTGCAATCGTTAGCAGGGAGTTGAACCAGCTGTTGAACAGGTTGCTCCGCAGCCAGCCGATCGCACCGACTTCGGTGACTGGGGGGGCGAGATATTCGCGGGTCGCGACCGGAGGATTGGTCATGGGGTCACCTCTCCACCAGGGCCATTTTTTTATTGTACCAGTTCATGAAGACTGACGTCGACAAGCTGAAGAAGAGGTAGACCAGCATGATCAATGCGACGCCCTCAATCGCCTGTCCGGTCTGGTTGATCGTGGTGTTGGTGACCGCCACAAAGTCGGCGTAGCCGATCGCGATTGCCAGCGAACTGTTCTTGGTCAGGTTGAGCATCTGGCTAGTCAGCGGCGGGATGATCACGCGCAGCGCCTGGGGTAAAATCACCAGGTGCAGCACCTGACCGGGGCGCAACCCGACCGCCATGGCCGCCTCGACCTGGCCACGACCGACCGACTGAATCCCGGCCCGGACGATCTCGGCGACAAACGCCGCAGTGTAAAGCACCAGGCCCATCAGCAGAGCGCTGAATTCGGGACTGACGGTGACTCCTCCCTTGAAATTGAAGCCCCGCAGCTCAGGAATATCCATGGCCGTCGGTGCGCCGTAGGCAAACCAGGCGAGCAGAGGCAAGAACACTGCCAGCGCAAGGGTCACCCGGACCGCCGGGAACATTTGCCCGGTCCGTGCCTGACGCTGGCGGCCCCAGCGATTCAGACCCCAGCCGAGAGCCAGGGCGATAACGAACGCCCAGCCCATGGCAGCATGCGCGGCATGAGCCTCAGGCACTCCGAAAATCAAACCACGATTGCATAAGAACACCCCGTCAAACGGGGTAAGAGCCTGACGTGGCGACGGGAAAGATTCGTAGAAGATGGCGTACCAGAAGAACAGCTGCAGCAGTACCGGGATGTTCTGCATCAACTCGATATATCCTGCGGCAAGCCTGGACACCAGCCAGTTGCTTGACAGGCGGGCGATGCCGATGATCGTGCCGAGTATCGTGGTGAGGAGAATACCGATAAAGGACACCTTGATCGTGTTCAAGGCACCGACCAGCAAAGCGTCGGCGTAGCTGTCAGCGGCTGAATATTCGATAACCGATTCGCCGATCTCGAAGCCGGCTTCCTTTTCCAGGAAACCGAAACCGGTGGCGATCGATTGTCTTTCGAGGTTGGCCTGGGTATTGGAAAAGAGATAATAGCTGACCAAAGCAACCAGGAGCAGGGCGACGACCTGAAACACGATGGCCCGCTTGCCCGGATCGCGCCAGAAAGGTACGGCTCCCGGCCGCAACGCCGTATCTGTGGCACTGTTCAACTCTTTACTCTTCAAAAGAATATCCTGTTCAGATCAGAACCGGCCCAGCAGGAAAGGTGTCTACATCAGCATAACAAAAACGGGGAGATATCGACAAGCGACATCTCCCCGGTCCAGCAGAAAAGCGGTTACTTGAAAGGCGGTGAATACATCAGGCCACCATCGGTCCACAAGGCGTTCAAGCCACGCTCGATACCGAGGGTCGTATTCACACCAACATTGCGTTCGAACACTTCGCCGTAGTTACCGACCTGCTTGACGATGTTGTAGGCCCATTTTTCATCGAGGCCAAGGGCGGCGCCGTTGCCTTCAATGACGCCGAGGAAGCGCTGGACCATCGGGTCATTGCTCTTCATCATTTCATCGACGTTCTGCGAGGTGATGCCTAGCTCTTCGGCGTTGATCATCGCCAGCACTGCGAAATCAACGATATCGCGGAACTGGTCGTCGCCATGACGCACGGCAGGGGCCAGAGGCTCCTTGGAGATGATTTCCGGAAGGATCGCATAATCCTTTGGGTTCGGCGCAATCGCACGGGTCCCGGCCAGCTGTGAAGCATCAGATGTCAGCACATCACAACGACCGGCAAAGAACGTTTTGGCCAACTCGGTGGTCGACTCAATGACGACCGGTTTCCAGTCCATGCTGTTACTGCGGAAGTAGTCAGCGGCATTCTGCTCGGTGGTGGTCCCCGGCAGGACGCAAACCGTCGCTCCGCTCAGATCTTTGGCACTTTTCACGCCAAGCTTCTTCGGCACCATGAAGCCCTGGCCGTCATAGTAGTTGACCGCGACAAAGCTCAGCCCAAGCTGCGTTTCACGGCTCAGGGTACGCGTCGCGTTTCGCGTCAGGACATCAATTTCGCCCGACTGCAGAGCGGTAAAACGCTGCTGAGCTGTCAGAGGGGTGAACTTGACCTTGCTGGCATCACCGAAGATTGCCGCGGCCACGGCCTTCGCCGTGTCGACATCGAGCCCTTTCCAGACACCTTTTTCGTCAGGCATGCCGAAGCCAAAGACCCCGCCATTCACACCCGCCTGGATAAAACCTTTCTTTTTCACGGCATCAAGGTCCTT
>JBFLJZ010000217.1:0-6297 GCA_040882925.1 Desulfuromonadales bacterium | reverse complement strand
TGACAGCCGACCTCTGCGGCAAGCTCCGCCATCTGCGCAAGCGGGTCGACATTGCCGGTTTCGGTGGTGCCGGCGATACCGACCATGGCCAGGGGACGAATCCCCTCTTGCTGCAGACGCTGACACTCTGCCCGGAGACAGCTCATGTCAACCCGGTTGTGCGCATCGGTATCGACCAGCACCAGGTTATCGCGCCCCAGGCCGAGCAGGTCGATCGCCTTGCCAAGGGAGTAGTGCCCGCGGCGTGAGCACAGGACCGCCAGCCCTTTGCAGCCGATATGTTCCAGGGCTCTCGCCAGGCCTTCCCTGGCGATGCCGCGAAAACCTCCTGAAGGCGCGAATAAACGGTTCCTTGCGACCCACAGTGCGGTTACATTGGCCACCGTGCCTCCGGAACAGAAGGCGCCAAGCGCGTTGCCGCTGTCGTGGATCCAGCGATCATAGAAATCGTCATGGTTGCGATAGACCAGGCGGTGCAGCATGGCGAGCACCTGGCGTTCCAGCGGCGTGAAAGCCTTGGAGGTCTCAACCTTGACCAGGTTCTGGTTCAGTGCTGTCATGATGCGCGACAGCGGCAACATGAAATACGGCAATGCCGAGGTCATGTGGCCGATAAAACCGGGAGCGGCGGTGTGCACCGACTGGGCAACCAGCTTTTCCTTGACGAAATCGGTATACTCGGAGACAAAGGTCGGTTCTTCGGGAATCACTGACGACGAGAAATCAGCCTCGATTTCTTCCAGGCTTCTCTCGAGGGCAACGATATGGGTCTGCAGGAAGCCGGCTACATCCCTGGAGATGGCCCGGTCAATCGATCCCAGGGTTGAGTCGGGAGCTTCCGGCACGGTGAAGATCCGGTAGAGGTTTTCCAGTGTCGCACGTGCTGTTTCGCGAGTTTTGGACATGGCGTTCCTGACTACTCGACCAGCTGGCTGTTGTCGATCAGCCTGGTCTTGCCGACCTTGGCCGCTAACAGCATGACCGACTGCCGGTCAACCACAACAGCGTCTTCGAGCGTCTGCGCATGACAGATTTTCACGTAGTCAATCTGCAGGTCTGGTTCGGCGCTCAACCTTTCGAGCGCAGCATCGAGGATGGTTGACGCATCACTTTCACCGTTGCGGACCAACTCGGCCGAGCGGCGCAAAGTAGCGACCAGGGCCAGGGCCTGTTGCCGTTCCTCGCCGGAGAGGTAAACGTTGCGCGAGCTCATCGCCAGACCATCGTCTTCGCGCACGATCGGCATGCCGACGATCTCCAACGGCAGGTTGAGGTCGGCCGTCATGCGCCGGATAACCGCCAACTGTTGAAAATCCTTGCGGCCGAACAGGGCGACATGCGGCAGGACGATGTTCAGCAGCTTGGCAACGACCGTCGTCACACCACGGAAATGGCCCGGACGACAGGCGCCCTCAAGAGTCGTCGTCAAGGGCCCTGCCACGCTCACATAGGTGGCGTAGTCGTGCGGATAGATCGCCGCTGCATCCGGGTAGAAGATCAGGTCGACATCGCATGCCGCGGCCATGGCCCGATCACGATCGAAATCACGCGGGTAGCTGCCGAGGTCCTCGCCCTGGCCGAACTGGGTCGGATTGACGAAGACCGAAAGGACCAGCAGGTCAGCCCGTCTGCGACCTTCCCGCAATAGCGAGAGATGGCCTTCGTGCAGAAAGCCCATGGTCGGCACAAAGGCAATTTTTCGGCCCGCTGCGCGTGCTTCGAGACAGCGGCTTTGCATCTCTGTAATATCAGTGATTGTTTCCATAATAAAATCGGGGACTGGTTGTCGGGGACTGGGAGCTAGTCAAACGCTCCAGTCTCCAGTCTCCAGCCCCTAGTCTCCGCCTTTAAAAAGAATGCTCCGGCCCGGGGAAGCTGCCATTCTTGACTTCGCTGATATAGTCATCGATACCCTGGCGGATGATACCGGAGACATCGGCGTAGCGTTTGACGAACTTCGGCGAGTATTTCTCGCAGAGGCCGAGAATGTCGTGTATCACCAGCACCTGTCCGTCACAATCGACACCGGCACCGATGCCGATCGTCGGAATGGTCAGTTCGGCAGTGATCTCGGATGCCAGCTTGGCCGGAATCCCTTCGAGAACGATGGCGCACGCCCCGGCTTCGGCAACCGACCTGGCATCGGCCAGGAGTTGGTCGGCCCGGGGCTGGTCGCGCCCCTGGATCAAGTAGCCGCCCATGCGATGCACTGACTGCGGCGTCAGGCCGACATGGCCGACGACCGGGATCTCCATGGCAACGATGGCGCGAATCGTTTCCGCAACCTGGACGCCGCCTTCCAGCTTAACCGCGTGGGCCCCGCCCTCCTTGATCAGGCGTCCGGCATTGCGGCGGGCCTCGGCCAAATCGACCTGGTAGGACAGGAAAGGCATATCGACGACGATCAGTGACTTGACCGCGCTTCTGGCGACGGCACTGGCGTGATAGATCATGTCCTGCATGGTCACCGGCAAGGTATTCTCGTAACCGGCCACCACCGAGCCAACCGAATCGCCGACCAGGATCACATCGATACCAGCCTGGTCCATGATTCTGGCGAACGGGTAATCGTAAGCGGTCAGAACCGCGATCTTTTCGCCTTTGGCCTTCATGGCCTGCAGGTCGAGGATCGTGCGGCGTTTTTTCGACTTGGCACTCAAAAGGCTAACCTCCTGATATAACTTTATATTCTTTAAACAAAAAAAAACCTTCCGCATAAACACGGAAGGCAGTCACAAATCGCGGCACCGGCGGCCGGATATTTGTCTCGCTGTTACTGCCGTCCCGGTCGCACGGATCCAGGCGGTATGTCTTTGACCCCTGTTTCAGCAATGGCTCCGGCACAGGTTCCGGGCCAGAAACATCGGATCCAAAAAAGCGTTTTACTCTATATCACAGGCCTCGGACAGAGTCCAGCCGGATTTCAAAGCGAACCCGGCTTTTCCAAGCATGCCTTGCGGGCGTTATTTCTTCAACAGTACGGAACCGGCACTGTAGGCATCAGCCTGCTTGCGACCCAGCGACCAGTATTCGCGCAGGCCGCCGAGGTAGACCAACGGATCAAACGCCTTGACATCAGCCTTGCTGTTGACGAAGGCGTCCTCGCAGGCGTGAATCTCGATGATCTCGCCGATCACCAGGTGATAGTCGCCCAGTTCGACCTCGCGCAGGTAGCGACACTCGACATTCAGCGGCGAATCCGCCACCAGGGAAACCCCTGCAACGCTTCCCGGGGCCACACCCAGACCGGTCAACTCGTGCTTGTCGACCCGGTTGCCGGTAACCAGGCCGCAGGCATCTGCAGCAACCGCGAGACTGGTCGAGACGAGGTTGATCGAAAACAGCCGGTTGAGCATGATATTGGCGTAGGTTTTCCGATCACGATGCAGGGACACGGCGATAGTTGGCGGCGTCTTGCTGACGATGCCCACCCAGGAGGCCATCATCAGGTTGATTTTGTGCTGTTCATCGGTCGTGCAAATCAGAGTGGCCGGCTGGGGAAAAAATGTGACGCACGGCCCGAGTTGTCGTTTTTTCAATGCATGCTCCTTTAAAGATCGGAACGCGGTACGCGGTACGAGAAAAGAAAAATCTATGATTAAAGCGACGCTGATCTCTTTAGATCTTGGTCGATTAATACTCCTGCCTTTTTCTGAATTTCGCGTTACTCGTCCCGCGTCCCTCGTCCCGTAATTAATCCTCTATCGACTCCATGGCCCGCAGCAGCACCATATAGGGGCTGGTGCTGGTCGGCGGAGAGGATCTCAGGCTCTCCAGCAGATCGAGGTAATAATTGACGCGCTGGCGTTTTTCGGCCAGGAAGGCCTCCGCGCCAGTCTTTCCGGCGACCACGACCCTGGTCAGGTTGACGGTCTGGCGAATGAAGGCGCTCTGCAGATTGTCAACCGCCATGCGGTCCCACTTGTCATGCGATGAGTAGTCACCGAGACTTTCCATGACCAGGGGCATCTTCAAACGCAGCCGCATTTTCGCCATCGCCGAGGTCACGGAGAACAGGTCGGCGCCGGTATCTTCGGCAATATAAACGGCCGGCAGGAATCCTGCGAGGTAACGCAGGTCGGACATTTCGAGTGCCATCTCGGCAGGCAGGCCTTCTTCTCTCAGAGTGCCCGCTGCCGCCTGGCAGAGCTGCCATTCGTCGTCCGGCAGAAGCTCTTGCAGGTGGGTGCGGAAGATCTTCAATCGCTGGCGGTAGCGACTGACACAGCCCTTGTCGAGAGAGACCGGCAAGCCCTGCTCGATGACCTGGCGACACAAACCGGCCAGGGCGGTCTCCAGGGCGAGCAGCAGCTCGTGCTGGCGACCGGCCGACATCTTGTTGTCAGCGGCCATAAGCTGGCTGCGGATAGCCGCCCCGCCAAGCACGTCATCAAAAACCAGGTAGGCAGCAACCCCCTGGACCATGGTTGCGCCGGCCCGGCGGACCAGGGTGTTCAAAAAAGCGCATCCGGCCTGGTCAACGACCCGGTTGGTGATCATGGTGGCAACGATCTCCCGCCGCAGCGGGTGATCGTTGATGCGTGCGGCATAGCGCGTGCGGGTTTTCTCGGGGAAGTACTGTTTGAGGAAGACCTGGGCGGCTTCCTGGTCAGGGAGCTCGCTTTCGAGCAGAGTCTGGTAGAGATGCATCTTGCTGTAGGACAGCAGGATCGATAATTCAGGGCGCAGGAAGCCCTGCCCCCTGGCGGTCAGCTCCTTGCGCGAAGGCAGGAATTCGCCCTGGCGGTCCAGCAGGCCGGCGTTGACCAGGCGTTCGGCCAGGTCGATAAACGGGTCACTGTCCTGCTGGCAACGCAACAGGTCGAGGGACAAACAGAGGCTCTGCGTGTAATTGTTGGCCAACACCTTGTCGCAGACCTCATCCTCCACTTCCTGCAGCTGCCGGTTGCGCGTCTGCTCGGTTTTGATGACACCGGCCTCGCGTAAAACCTGGTAGAAAATTTTCAGGTTGACTTCATGGTCCGAGGTATCGACACCTGCCGAGTTGTCGATGGCATCGGTGTTGATCGATCCTCCGGCCATGGCGTACTCAACCCGCGCCAACTGGGTCAGACCGAGGTTGCCGCCTTCACCGATGACTTTGGCCCCGACCTGCGTGGCCGTGACCCGGACATTGTCATTGGCACGGTCGCCGACATCAGCGTTCTTTTCCGTGGACGCCCTGACATAGGTACCAATGCCGCCGTTCCAGAGCAGTTCGACCTCGGCCATCAGCAGTCGTCGAACCAGTTCATCCCCTTCAATGGTGCTGTGTCTGACACCAAGCCATTTGCGGACCTCGGTCGACAGGGGGATCTCCTTCGAAGACCTGTCCCAGACTCCGCCACCGGCGGAGATCAGGGCGGTGTTGTAATCTGCCCAGGTCGAGCGCTGCTTGTCGAACAGGCGCTTGCGTTCTTTCCATGATCTCGCCGGATCGGGATCCGGGTCGATAAAGATATGCATGTGGTTGAATGCTGCGAGCAGCCGAGTGTGTTTCGACAACAACATGCCGTTGCCGAACACATCACCGCTCATGTCACCGATACCGACGGCGGTAAAGTCCTCGTTCTGGATGTCTTTGCCCAGCTCTCTGAAATGCCGCTTGACGCATTCCCAGGCGCCGCGTGCCGTGATGCCGAGCTTTTTGTGGTCATAGCCGACCGAGCCGCCGCTGGCAAAGGCATCGCCAAGCCAAAAGCCGTAGTCGAGGCTGACACCGTTGGCGGTATCCGGGAGGTGTGCCGTACCCTTGTCGGCGGCAACGACCAGGTACGGGTCGAAGTCATCGTAGACAACCACGCCCTTCGGCCTTTCGATTTGTCCGGCGACCCGGTTGTCTACCAGGTCAAGCAAGCCGCGCATGAGCGTGATGTAAGCCTGCCGCGACAGCTCGGCACCTTCCTCCCTGGTCGAAAAAGAGCTCTTGACGATGAAGCCGCCCTTTGACCCGACCGGAACGATCAGCGCGTTCTTGGTCATCTGGGTTTTCATCAGGCCCAGCACCTCGGTGCGGAAATCATCCGGGCGGTCCGACCAACGGATGCCGCCGCGCGCAACCTTGCCGCCACGCAGGTGAATCCCTTCCATACTCGATGAGTGCACATAGGTTTCGTACATCGGCCGCGGGAATGGCATCTCGATAATGCCGATAGCGCTGATTTTGAAAGAAAGGAAATAATCGGGATCATCGCAGCGCAGGAAGAAGTTGGTCCGTACCGTCGAATCGATCAGGTTGAACATGCTGCGCAGAATGCGATCTTCATTGATATCACGAATCTGGTCGAGGACCTGCGA
>JBFLJZ010000216.1:0-3010 GCA_040882925.1 Desulfuromonadales bacterium | reverse complement strand
TCGAGGCTGGTCGCCTGGGCGACACATGCGAAATCCATGACTTCCTGAACGTTGTTCGAGCAGAGGAAGGCCCAACCGGTCGAGCGGCAGGACATGACGTCCGAGTGGTCGCCGAAGATCGACAAAGCCTGGGCAGCAATCGCCCGGGCCGAAACGTGGAAGACCGTGGGGGTCAGCTCGCCGGCGATCTTGAACATGTTCGGGATCATCAGCAGCAGGCCCTGTGAGGCGGTAAAGGTGGTGCAGAGAGAACCAGCCTGCAATGCGCCGTGGACAGCACCGGCGGCGCCGCCTTCAGATTGCATCTCAACGACTTTAGGGATGGTGCCCCAGATGTTCTTCTCGCCGGCCGCACTTTTGGCGTCGGAAACTTCGCCCATCACCGAGGACGGTGTAATCGGGTAGATGGCAATCACCTCGTTGGTCGCATGGGCGACATGCGCCGCAGCGGTGTTGCCGTCTATGCAGGACATTTTCTTAAACATCAGACTTCCTCCTTGCTGGAATGTAAGATCGATGATTCGCTTTTAACGCTATTGGAAAAAGACTTCAAAATCTTGGCTCAGAGATCCCGTCTTCCTTCGACGGCGCGATTCACCGTCGCCTCATCGACATATTCGAGTTCACTGCCCATCGGGATGCCGTAAGCCAAACGCGTCACTCTGATGCCGAGCGGCTGGATCAGCTTTGCCAGGTAAAGAGCCGTGGCATCTCCTTCGACGGTAAAGTTCGTTGCTATGAGAATTTCCTGAACGGCTTGTTTCTCGAGACGCTCGATCAGGGGATCTATCTTGAGGTCTTCGGGGCCGATGCCGTCCAGTGGCGACAAGGCTCCGTGCAAAACATGGTAGCGGCCTTTGAAAGACCGACTGCGTTCAATGGCCAGCAGAGCCTGGGGCTCTTCGACAACGCAGAGCAGGGTGTCATCCCTGCCCGGATCAGAGCAGATCTGACAGGGGTCCTGTTCCGTAATGTGAAAACAGACGGAGCAGAACCTGGTGTTGTTCTGCAGGTCATGGATTGCCGCCGCCAGGGCTTCGGCCTGGGCCTTGGGTTGACGGAGCAGGAAAAAGGCCAGTCGGGTCGCTGTCTTGTTGCCAATCCCCGGGAACTTAGCCAATTCTGCCACTAACCTGGCGAAAGACGGGATGGAGTCTAACATAATTTATTTCAGAAATTCAACAGTTTATGCGATTTCAAGGTTATTTTAAGGGGGCCAAACTTTTTTCGTGTCACTGAAAAAACCACAAAACTATTTTTATTATAAGTAAAAAAATTTATTTTAGTTTAAGAAAACAGATAAATGCAAGCTTTTCCGTTAATGGTTCAATTTTCAGGGTTTCCATTTAGGCGTGAGTTTGGTCATACCAATAATTGGACAGTCCAATTATTGGGTAAAAATGGCCGCTTGTCAATTGTTTTCCTTCATGCGATTTCATGCCGATTAAGTGAGACCGGGGATATTCAATCCACCAGTCACTTTGGCCATCTCTTCCTGAGCCATCTGCTGGCTCTGCTTGATGGCTTCATTGACCGCTGCAGTGATCAGGTCCTGGAGCATTTCCACATCCTCCGGGTCAACGACCGCTGGTTCGATCTTCAGGTCGAGCAGTTGCTGTTTGCCGCTGACGACAGCGGTCACCATGCCGCCGCCGGCGGAGGCTTCGACCTGCTTGTTCTCGAGTTCTTCCTGCAGTTCGGCCATGCGGCGCTGCATCTGCTGCGCCTGCTTCATGATGTTGCCAATTCCACCTCGTGACATAACGATTGCTCCTTGCAGTGATAATTTTTGGGAATGCCGCCACAAAGGCTCCAAGGCACAAAGAACCCTCGTTTTGAGTAAATTCTTCCTGGTGGCTTTGTGTCTTCGTGGCCAAAGCTTTTCTTTATCTATGCCTTGTCGCGCTACGCGTCTCGCACCTCGCAATGCGTTGTTTTAAACAAATCCTTTATCGATCGGGATGACTTTCTTGATCTTGCCGTCAAAGACGTCCTGCACTGCTTTCAATGCGGGGTGTTCCATGGCGTCCTCGCGCAGGCGGCGCATGCGGTCGGTCTCTTTCTCCTGGCGGGTTTCCACCAGCGATCTGGGTGCGTCATGAGTTGCGGACTCAACCGTAGAGATCTTCAACGTGATGGGCGAGCCGAAATATTCTGTCGCCACGGCTTCAAGGTCGCTCCGTACATCCTCCTCCAGGAGCTGGCCGGTCATGAACGATCCCTTCGGGTAGCCAATTTCCAGCAACGGTGGTTCCAGCTTCAGTGGGCGGCCATGTTCCAGCACCGAGCCCAGCATCGGACGTTTCTGCTTGACCTTGTCTACCAGCCCCTGCCACCCTTTGCTGTTGGTCTTGGCGGCGACGGGAGCTTCAGGCTTTTTTGGCGGTGGCGGCTCCGTTGCCGTGGTTTTCGGTGCGGCCTGTGGCCGGGAGACCGGCAGGGCGGCTGTCGCCAGCCGTCTTTCCAGGCTCTCGATATGGCTGATTAGTTTGGCCAGGTCCCGGGAAGGAGCGAGCGTGGCCAGACGCACCAGGCTCATCTCCAGGGTCAGCAGGGGGGCGTTGCTGTTGGCCAGCTCAACCTGGGTCTTCATCAGCAGGGTGACAATCCGTTGCAGGTCTTCCAGTGAGGCATCATCGGCGAGAAGTTTGAGTTCTTTCAGTTCGTCAACGACCATGTCCAGTAGCTCGGCAGGTTCGTCAACGACCTTGCAGATGACCATGCCGCGGAACATCTCGAGCAGGTCCTGAGTAAAACGCCTCAGGGCCAGGCCGAGTTGGTCGATGCGCTGGGTCGATTCAAGAGCCCGGCGGCTGTCACGCCTGAGAATGGCCTCGACCGTGTCGAGCAGCAGGCGACGGTCCACCATACCGAGAAGTGTCTGAACCGCTTCGTCTTCGACCTGGTCTCCGCAGAAGGCCAGGACCTGGTCGAAGGTGGAGAGGGCGTCCCGCATGCTGCCTTCTCCCTGGCGGGCGATCAAGCCGAGGCTGCGATCCGAGATCGTCAG
>JBFLJZ010000215.1:0-16244 GCA_040882925.1 Desulfuromonadales bacterium | reverse complement strand
TTTTCGCACAGGCCGGTGACCAGTCGGCCCAGCCAGCCGGCGAGCTTGGCGCTGATCACCAGGATGATAATCGCACCGAGGATCTGGATGCTGTAGTTGATGATGAATTCTACGACGACATTGTAGATCTGCTGGATGGTTTCCAGTTCATTGTCCATGTTGTCCTCCAGGAACGTTCTGGTTCGACCCTATTTTAACAAAGACTGCACCGGCTGCCAGATGCGGCAAGGGCACAATGGGAGATGACGCAAATGCCGGGACAGGATTGCCCCGGCGACCAGGTCCGGATCGGAGAATTGATCTCAGCTCACGGTGTCTTTGCTGCGGTCAGCACAATCTGGATGCGGCGGTTTTCTGCCCTGCCTTCTGCTGTGGCGTTACTGGCGATCGGTTGGTATTCACCGTATCCAATGGCCGACAAGCGTTCCCCGGACACTCCGACCCTGTCCTGCAGGAAGTGCAGGACGGTTGTGGCACGCGCGGTGGAGAGCTCCCAGTTGCTCGGATATTTTGTCGCCAGGCTACCGCTGATCGGGACATTGTCGGTATGTCCCTCGACCTGGATATTCTTGTCGACCGCCGTGTTGAGAATATCGCCGATCTGTTGCAGAACCTTGACCCCGGCAGGTTTGAGTTCCGCTTTGCCTGAATCAAAAAGAATCTTGTCGACGACATTGACAGTCAGCTTGCCCCTGAGTTCGGAAATCCTCACCTCGCCCCTCTCGATCTCCTGCTCAAGTTTACCGACCAGCTCGTCATATGTACTCTGGACCTCGGCGAGACGGGCTTCGCGTGCCTGCAATTCCGCTTCGAGCTGTTGTTGGAGCAGGTTTTTTTCATTGATCAGGCGGTCGATCTCTTGCCGCATCTCCGCCATCGCTGTGCCGGCTTCTGCGCTGCGATCCGCGAGCACCTTTTCGACCCTCTCCAGATCGGCCCGCGCCCGCATCAGGTCCTCCTGCAACAGCTTGTTGCGTTCGATCCCTTCGAGAACTCGCTGGTTGAGACTGTCGTTGCGGTCCGCCAGCTGGATTTTATCCGACTTGAGTCTTTCATAGTCCGCCTCGAGGCTTTTGATCGTCGACTGCAGGTACATATTCTCGTCAAGTTTTTGCTGATGTACGGTTTCGCTGACACATGCAGACAGAATTGCTGCGACGAAGATCAACAGGCTGATTCTGATGAAAACTCCCACGGCAGACTCCTTGCGGTTTCTGGAAAAGTTGGCTGAGACGGTGCATTTCTATTGTTGGCGATTTTCCGGAAAATGTAAAGGCTGGAAACAGGCATGATTACGGGGTTTTCAGTTGCTTGTCCAAGTTTTGCTGTGTTATAAAAAACCTTTTCAACTTTAGGGAAACCTGTCTTATGAATCCATTCGTTCTGGACCCGATTTTACGCCGCGCCCTTGAAGAGGATATCGGCACCGGCGATGTAACGACCTTGGCGACGATCCAGCCCGGTGTGCAGGCGAGTGCGGAACTGGTCGCCAAAGAGGATTTTATCCTGTCCGGGATCGATGTTGCGCAACGGGTCTTCCTTCTTATCTCGCCGGAAACCGCCTTTGAAAAACTCATCGAGGATGGTCAGTCGGTCAAGCGCGGCGAAGTGCTCGCCTGGATCAAGGGTGACGCTGCAGTGTTGTTGCAGGGTGAACGCGTCGCTCTCAATTTTCTCCAGCGCATGAGCGGAGTCGCCACTCTGACCGCAGAGTTTGTCAAGCAAGTCGAAGACACTGGCGCGGTTGTGGTCGATACCCGGAAAACCACCCCTGGCTTGCGCGTTCTGGAAAAATACTCGGTTCGCATGGGTGGCGGCGGCAATCATCGTATGGCTCTCTACGATGCTGTGCTGATTAAGGAAAACCACATTGCCGCTGCCGGCGGCATCGCGTCGGCCGTGAGCCGCGCCAGGCAAAGCGTGCCGCACACGCAGAAAATCGAAGTAGAGGTGCGTGACCAGGCCGAAGTGGCTGAGGCACTGGACGCGGGGGCCGACATCCTGCTCCTCGACAACATGTCAACAGAGGAACTCAGGACGGCGGTCAAGACGATCGACGGCCGGGCGGAGACTGAAGCTTCAGGGGGTGTCAGTCTTGAAACGATCCGGGAGATTGCCGAAACGGGCGTCCAGCTGATCTCTGTTGGTGCTCTGACGCATTCCTACCGTGCCGTTGATATCTCTATGCTCTTCAATTAGCATCTGCGGAGTTGACTCTTTTGATATGAAAAAACCGGCGCCCCGTGAAACAATCCTATCGCTGTTCAACCAGGCAGCAGATGGCTTTGTCTCTGGTGCGCAAATCAGTGCGGAACTAGGTGTTTCACGGACTGCCGTGTGGAAACACATTCGTAGCCTGAGACAAGCTGGCTACAAGATAGAAGCAATCCCCTCACGCGGATACCAATTGGTCCAGTCTCCCGATATCCTGGTGCCTGAAGCAATTCTGGCCGGTCTCGATTGCCGGCGGATTGGCTCAAGGGTCTGCTGTTTCGATGTCGCCGATTCGACCAATCTGCAGGCCTGCCGCTTTGGCGATGACGGTGAATCTGAGGGCCTGGTGGTCATTGCTGACCAGCAACGCTCCGGCAAGGGACGAATGGGGCGCCGTTGGGAATCTCCGGCAGGGGTCAATCTTTACGCATCGATTCTGTTACGGCCGGCAATTCTGCCCTTTGATGCACCGCAACTGACATTTTTGTCTGCCGTTGCCGTGTGTCGTGCCATCCTGACGGTGACCGGTTTAAAGGCGACTGTCAAGTGGCCTAACGATGTCCTGCTGAATGGCAAAAAGGTTGCTGGCCTGCTCAATGAGATGAGCGCTGAAACTGACCGGGTGCATTACGTTGTGCTGGGCATCGGTGTGAACCTGAACATGCAAGAGGACCAGTTTCCCGGGGATTTGCGCTACCCGGCGACTTCGCTGGCGATCGCCAAGGAAGCCCCGGTTTCTCGCCTGGATTTTACACGTGCCTTGCTCCAGGAAATAGACGCCTGGTACCAGGTTTTTTTGCAGCAGGGCAGCGGACCGGTTTTAGATGCGTGGGTACGGCTCTGCGATATGGACGGCAAGGCCGTCCTGGTGGACTGCAACGAGCTGGAGATAGAAGGAGTCATGACCGGTCTTGCCGACGATGGAGCATTGCTGGTGCGCACCGCAACTGGTAAGATGGAGCGCGTTTATGCGGGGGATGTCCGCCCAGTGTAGCTGGTCGGGAGGCGCGAAGCGGGACAAACGAAAAGGCATTTAAAAGATCGCAATGACTTTGGTTTCTTTTGTAGGGTTAATTTTTCGCGCCACGCGCCCCGGGTTTTTATGCTTCTCGTCATAGATGTCGGTAATACCAATACGGTTCTCGGCCTCTATCGGGGAGATGAGCTGGTCCGCAGCTGGCGCCTGACGACTGACAAGGCGCGGACCGCCGATGAATGGGCAATGGTGATCCATGAGTTGTTCAGCCTTTGCGGACTGCATTTCCCCGATATTGACAGCGTGATCATCTCCTGTGTCGTTCCGCCGCTGCTGAATACGCTGGAGCTCCTTTGCGGCACCTATTTCAAGCTGCAGCCGCTGGTTGTCGGGCCCGGGATCAAGACCGGGATGCCGATCCAGTACGACAACCCGCGAGAAGTGGGGGCCGATAGGATAGTGAACGCCGTTGCCGCCTACGCCAAGAAACAGACAAGTCTGATCATCGTAGATTTCGGAACGGCGACAACTTTTGATTACCTGACCAGGCGCGGCGAATACCAGGGCGGAGCAATCGCTCCGGGGCTGAGCATCTCCGCAGAAGCCCTTTATGAAAAGGCCAGCAAGTTGCCCCGGGTCGAGATCAGCTGCCCACCGCTGGTGATCGCCAAAAATACCGTTAACAGCATGCAGTCAGGGTTGTTTTATGGTTATGTCGGACTGGTCGACGGGATCGTCGGCCGCATGAAACAGGAATCAAGGGAATCCCCCTGGGTGATCGCGACAGGTGGACTGGCAAGCTTGATTGCTCCCTACAGCCAGACCATTGACGAGGTTGATAACAGCCTGACCTTGGAAGGTTTACGCATCATTCATGAGCGCAACCAGGCTGCTGAGAAATTATCCTGATTGATACATTATATCGATTCCAGAAAATCGAAACATCTCACGGAGAAGTGAAAGGAGAGATCATGGCTAAGTTTGCAACCGAAAAACTGCGCAACCTGGGTATTGTCGGACAAGGTGATGCCGGAAAAACCTCTTTGGTCGAGGCCATCCTGTACAATACCGGCATGACAGACCGCCTCGGCAAAGTTGACGATGGTTCGTCGAATATGGATTTTGAACCCGAAGAAACCAAGCGCAAGATCACGATCAGTTCCAAACTGCACCACTGTGAGTGGAATGGCCATGAACTGCACATCGTTGACACTCCCGGCTATACCAACTTCCTGCATGACACCCGCAGCTGCATGCGAGTCCTTGGCGGGGCGGTCATGGTCGTGTCGGCAGTCGATGGTGTCAAAGCGCAAACCCAGACTCTATGGAAATGGGCCGCAGAATTTGAAATTCCTCTGATTGCTTTTATCAACAAGCTGGACCGCGAGCGTTCCGACTACCTCAAAGCGCTCGATGACATGGAAAAGAACCTCAACTGTCGTCCGGTGGCTGTCAACATGCCGATCGGCCAGGAAGAAGACTTCAAAGGTGTGATTGACCTGATCAAAATGAAGGCCAGAACCTTCAAGTTTGATGACAAGGGCACATACGACGAGGGTGAGATCCCAGCCGAATACCAGGACGAGGCTGATCGTCTGCACGTGATGCTCATGGAAGCTTGTGCGGAGGCCGATGATGAGCTGATGGAAAAATACCTTGAAACAGAAGAGCTGAACGATGAAGAAATTCTGCGCGGTCTGAGAGAAGGAGTGCTCACCGGAGTTTTCATTCCGGTCCTCTGTGGCAGTGCAACGGCCAATATCGGTATCCGCCAATTGCTCGATTATATCGTCGTCAGTACGCCGTCACCGATCGACAAAGGCACCCAGTACGGTAAAAACCCGAAGACGGGAGAAGAAGAGTCGCGCGAACCTGACCCCTCCGCACCTTTCTCGGCAATGGTTTTTAAAACCGTAAGCGACCCGTTTACCGGCAAGTTAAACCTGTTCCGAGTCTATTCGGGCACGGTGAAGTCTGACAGCACGGTTTACAATTCCACCAAGGAGACCAACGAGCGTCTCGGCCAGATCCTGCTTCCGGAAGGTAAAAAACAGAAGCCGGTCAGCGAAGCTGTTGCCGGTGATATCGTTGCTGTTGCCAAGCTCAAAGAGACGGAAACCGGAGACACTCTTTGTGATGCTGGAAAACCGATCATTTACGCAAGCCCGGCGAGCATGAAACCGGTTATCTCATTCGCCCTAGAGCCAAAGAGCAAGGGAGATGAGGAGAAAATCTTCAGCGGCCTGTCGAAGCTGACGGAAGAGGACTCGGCCCTGCAGATTCAGCGTGACGTTGAAACCAAGGAAATGATCGTCTCCGGTATGGGCCAGGTACATGTTGAGGTGGCCGTTGAAAAGCTCAAACGTAAATTCGGTGCCGAAGTTATCCTCAAGGCGCCGAAGGTCCCTTATCGCGAAACGATCAGGAAGTCGGTCGAACAGGCCTACCGGCACAAGAAGCAATCCGGCGGCAAGGGGCAGTTCGCCGATGTGACAATCAAGGTCAAACCTTTGGAGCGTGGCGCCGGCTATGAGTTCGTCGACAAGATTGTCGGTGGCGTCATCCCGCGTCAGTTTATCCCTGCCGTCGACAAAGGTATTCAGGAATCGATGGTTAAGGGTGGGCTGGCAGGTTACCCGGTTCAGGATTTCCAGGTCACACTGTTCGATGGTTCGCACCATTCGGTTGACTCCTCCGAGATGGCGTTCAAGATTGCCGGTTCGATGGCGTTTAAGAAAGCATTTGAAGCGGCCAACCCTGTTCTCCTTGAACCGATAGTGGAGATGGAAATCAATGTTCCAGATGAATGCGTCGGTGATGTGATTGGCGATATGAACCAGCGCCGCGGCAAAGTGCTTGGCATGGATCCGCAGGGTTCCAGTCAGGTCGTCAAAGCTCAGGTCCCTATGTCCGAGGTTTTAAAATATGCCCCTGAGCTTCGTTCCATGACCTCCGACCGCGGACTCTTTACCATGGAGTTTTCACACTACGAAGAGGTCCCGTCGCACATGACCGTCAAGTTGCTTGAGGAACTCAAGAAGACCGAAGAATAGTTGCAGATTGCGGATCGTGGAAGTTTCGCGCACTGCGTAGTTAAACGGGAGGATTCATATGTCTGACAAGGACCAGTTTACTTTTGATGACAAGGATGATTTTCCGGAAGCGGACTTGAGTTCTGCTTTCTCAGATGGCGAGTTCGAGGCAGACCGCCCGGCGCCTGATGATCAGCAAACGCTTGAGCAGGCGGAAGGAAAGCAAAGCAAGACAGCCGGGACATCCTCAGGGTCGGGTGGTTCCAGGACGCGAATCCTCCTGATTGTCCTGTTGCTGGTTGTTGCCGGAGGTGCAGGTGCATATTACTTCATGGGTCTGGGCGGTTCGACTCCTGTGGTTCCGACTGCTGCGGCACCGTCACAGAAGGCACAAAAAACCGTTGCCCTGCCGCCACAGCCGGCCAAGCCTGTCTCTGTTACCGTGCCGCCGCCACCCGCTCAGCCGGCAGCCCAGCCTGTTGCCGGGGAATCAGCCCAGCCCGCTCCGGTTCCACAGAAAGCCGTCGCCAAGCCGGTACCGGCGCCCGTTGTCAAAGCTGACGAAAAGCCTGCCCGGGATGCCTCCGCCAAGCCTGCAGTGCAGCTGGCTGCACCTGCAGAGAAGCCGCCGGAGAGCGCTCGGCCTGTGGCGCAAGCAGAACCTGCTGCTGCCAGCAAGCCTGCTCAACGAACAGCAGAGGCCAAACCCGCCTCGAAACCGACGGCTATCGCGGCCTCTGGCCGGGGCGCTGCATCTGCGCAGGCTGCAGGGAGAGTCTTTGCTCTTGATGCAGGATCCTACCTCTTCGAATCGAATCGTGATTCGCTGGTGGCAAAGATCAAACAACTTGGTTATGAGTCGCTTGTCACGCCGGTCGATGCCAAAGTGGATATGACGCGATTGCGCCTGGGGACCTACCGCAAGGAAGATGTCCGGCAGGCTCTTGATTTTGCCCGTTCGATTGAACCCGGTGCCTACACTGCTCCGGCCGGGGACGGCTTTGTGATTTATGCCGGAACCTTCCTCAAGAAGGGAACTGTGGACAAGCTGACAAAACGCTTTATGGCCGAAGGGGTCAAGGTGCATCCTGAGCCGGTCCAGGTCGTCAGAACCTTGAGCAGAATTCGTTTCGGCAGCTTTGCAACCAGGGAAGAGGCCATGGCGGCGGCGAATGCCGCCGGCAAGGCTGGTGTGAAGGCCGTCGTTGTGAAAGCCAAATAGCTGGCAGTTGAAAACGAGATATCGCTAAACGGAGTTGTCTGTTTCATGACTCAAACCGAAACAACCACCGTGCGGCTCAAGGTCTCTCCTGAGGTTGCGCGGGTCGTCAAATCAGGAGCCCCCCGTGATGCCCAATTGGCGGCGGCACGAGGGGCTCTTCCCCTGAGCGGCAAGGATTTACTGACCGTCCTGTTCTTTTTCTGTCGCAGCTCTGATGCAGAGCTGAAGAAGATTGCGGTGCACACCTTGCGACATTTGCCTGACTCGACTCTTGCCCCGATTCTCAGGGATTCGATTTTGCATCCACAATTGCTTGAGTTGCTGGTCAGGGTCAGAATCGCAGATGCCGAACTGATGGGATCGGTCGTCACTCACCCGTCCATTGCCAGCAAGACACTGCGCTACCTGGCGAATAAAGCGGGTCAGGATGTCCTCGAACGTCTGGCGGAAAACCAGAACCTGTTGCGTGACCATCCTGAAATTATCGAGGCGATGATTGCCAATCCCAATGCGGACAGACGACTCAAGGTCAGGCTCGGCTGGCATGAGCCCGAACCGGCCCCTGGCGCCGCGACCGAAGAAAACCAAGCCGAAGCCGATGATGCCGATGACGTGAACGAAGATGAAGAAGGCCGCAGTCAGCAGGAACTGGAAGCCTTGATGGCAGAGGCCGATGAGGACGGTTTGTCCAAGTATCAGATTTCTCTTGGACTCAAGGTCGCGGAAAAAATCAAGATGGGGCTGACCGGTGACAAGGAATGGCGGGCTCTGATGATCAAGCAATCGAACAAGCTGATCCAGGCCGCGGTCTTGAAAAACCCCAGAATCACGGATGGTGAAGTGCTGACGATTGCCAATAACAAGAGCTCCAGTGAAGACCTGATCCGCATGATCCTGCTCAACAAGGACTGGATGAAAAATTACGAGGTCAAGAAAGCCTTGATCATTCATCCCAAGACCCCGGCACCGAAAGCGATGCGCCTCGTGTCCATGCTGACCTTGAAGGACATCAAGACGCTGACTAAAAGCCGTCAGGTTTCGACTCTCGTTTCGACCGCAGCACGCAAAGAACTGGAGCTGCGGATCAAGAAGACAGGCGGCTGATAAAGTCGGCTACTGCCAAAAGTGCCGCGTATCAGTCAGAAGTTCTTCGCATATGAGCTAAACGGGGTCACCGCAAGCCCATCGGTTTTGCCCGGTGAATGGCAAAAAGACGTTCAAAGAGGTTGACCTCTTTCGACGTCTTGAGGCCCGGTTCAATGACTGACCTGCCCGGATTATTTATTATGCAACTTGACCTGCGTCATATCTTCTAACGGCGGCTTTTCGTAACCTTGAGAAACTTTTTTTCTGCGATATCTTGTAACCCTGTTCAGCAACCAGTTGATTCTGATTTCTAACGGGCTTCAAATCTTAAGCCAGCAATTGGCCTTACTTTGTAAGAGGGAGATAAAAACATGAAGAAACGGTTTGTTTTGCAAGGTCTCATGATATTTGTCCTGTTTCTGTTTTTGGCGGGAGTCAGCCTGGCAATGACCGACCGGCTTTCCCCGGAGACCCAGGAATGTCTGGATTGTCATGCTGAAATGCCGGGGATCGTCAGCCAGTGGGAAGACAGTGCGCACTGGAACGCGGGTGTCGGCTGCTACGAGTGCCATAAAGCGGATAATGGCGATGCCGATGCGATGGATCACAACGGCTTTACGATCGCGATAATCGTTTCGCCGCGTGACTGCGGCCAGTGCCACCCCAAGGAGACCGCAGAGCAGGAAGCCAGCCACCACGCCAAGGCCGGCGACATCCTGAACACCAAGGATGGCATCCTCGGCCAGACCATTGGTGGGGAGCCTGCCGTGGCTGTCGGCTGCCGTCAGTGTCACGGGTCGATCGTCAAGGTCAACGATGACGGCAGTCTCGATACCAATACCTGGCCGAATACGGGTATCGGTCGAGTGAACCCGGACGGCTCAAAGGGCACCTGCTCAGCCTGCCATACCCGTCATCGTTTCAGCAAGGAACAGGCCCGCAAACCCGAAACCTGCGGCAAATGCCACCTCGGCCCCGATCACCCGCAAAAAGAAGTCTACGAAGAATCCAAGCACGGCATACTCTACCGGGCGTTTGAGGATGAGCTGAATATGGACAAGCCGAAATGGGTTGCCGGGCAGGATTACTACGATGCTCCGACCTGCGCCACGTGCCATATGAGTGCGACGACGAACCAGCCTGTCACCCATGATGTCGGCACCCGCCTGGCCTGGAACCTGCGTGCCCCGGTTTCCAAGCGCACAGAAGGGTGGGAGCAGAAACTCGAAGATATGCAGGACGTCTGTTCAGCATGCCATGGGTCGCCGTTTGTCGAAGGCTTCTACAAGCAGCTCGACAGCTTCGTTGCCCTCTACAATGACAAGTTTGCCATACCGGCCAAAGAGATCCGCGAATACCTGATGGAAAAAGAGGTGATTTCCAAGGGCGACTTCGACGACAAGATCGACTGGATCTACTGGGAACTCTGGCATCATGAAGGCCGCCGTGCCCGCCATGGTGCTGCCATGAGCGGCCCCGACTATGCCTGGTGGCACGGCATCTATGACATGGCCAAGAATTTTTATACCCATCTGCTCCCTGAAGCCAAAGAAGCCTGTGAAAAGGCAGGTAAGCCTGAAGTGTATGAAGAAATTATTGCCAAATACATCGATGGCCGCAAAGAACATGAGTGGTATACGAAGGGCTTTGATCCCAAGCGTGTCGAGGAGATGAAAGCCTACTACAAGGAACGTTATCAGCAGGATGTGAAGTAGAGTGACCGAGAAACAGAAACGAACCGGCCGGGCTTTTACCCGGCCGGTTTTTTGTCAGAAATTTCTCAGAGATAAGCAAAGTCCACAGTTAACTGTGGATAGGTTTGTGGAAATGCAGGATGGAGACGGCTAAGCCCGCCTAGAGAGATGGATTTTAGCATTTTGCACACAAAACAATCATGACCTGTATGGTTTTTATGTCCACTGGAGATTCGTGATAAAGTGATATTTCAAAATGAACATCTGATCACAAATATGTGAAAGCCGTCGGTCTTTTTAATTGCTAAGCAACTGCCGTTATGTTATTAAAAACATATATATATCAGTATCTTATTGATATGGAGGCCGCTCCCGGAAGGGCCTCCGGAACGTCCCGCAATGGCAGCTTTCGATGTCTGATTCTGCGCTGCCAATCAAAACGTTTGGTCATAAAGTTCAGCTAGATTTGATGATTTCTTGCCTTTGGCTCATAACTTGTTCCCAGGAGAGCTTAGCATGCGTATTACACCCGCGACGGAATTGCGTGAGCGCGTAAAAAAGCTGCAGAAGGAAATGGCTATCCACAACCTTGATGCCGTGATGATTCTGCAGAATGCCGATCTTTTTTACTTCACCGGATCAATCCAGCAAGGGGCACTCTATGTTCCTCCTCAAGGCGAGCCTCTCTATCTGGTGCGTAAGGATCATGGTCGCGCCCGCATGGAGTCGGGACTGAAAGAGGTTATCGCTTTCACCAGCCCCCGTGACATAGAGGGTGTGCTTAACGACTTCGGTTATCCCATGCCGGAAAAACTCGGTATGGAGCTTGATGTTGTCCCGCTCACGGTCTTGAGCAGGTTTGAAAAGGCGATGGGGACATGTCGGATTGAGGATGCCACGCCGCTAATCCGCACCGTGCGTGCAGTGAAGTCCGAGTACGAGATCAATATTCTCAAGGATGCCGCACTGATCGTCGACAAGGTGTGCAAGCGCGCCAGGGACGTCATCAGGGAGGGGATATCTGACCTGGAGTTGGCTGCCGAGCTCGAGTTTACCGCCCGTCAGGCCGGGCACCAGGGGTTTGTTCGCATGCGCGGTTTTAACAACGAACTTTTCTATGCGCACGTCTTTTCAGGTAACGACAGCGCGGTGCCAACCTACTCGGATACACCGCTTGGCGGTGTTGGCCTGAATCCTTCTTTCCCTCAGGGTGCGAGCTATAAGAAAATCCGACGCCACGAACCGATAACGGTCGATTTTTCCGGTATCTTTGATGGTTATATCGTTGATCAGACCCGCATGTTCAGTATCGGAGAGCTGCCTGATCAGCTGACAAATGCTTATCATGACATGCTGAAAATCCAGGAACATGCCAAGCAGGTGGCCAAACCGGGTGTGAGCTGGGGTGGTTTGTATGATGAATGCCTGCAGATGGCCTGCGACCTCGGCTACCAGGATCATTTCATGGGCGCCAAGGGTGCCCAGGTTTCATTCATCGGCCACGGGACAGGGGTCGAGCTTGACGAATACCCATTCATTGCACGCGGATTCAATGATTACCAGCTGAAAAAGAATATGGTGTTCGCCTTTGAACCGAAAGCCGTGTACCCCGGCCTTGGTGCCGTTGGCGTTGAAAACACCTTCCGGGTCGGTGAGGACGGCCTGAAGCACCTGACTTTTGCCGACCAGGAGCTGGTCGTCCTGTAAATCAAATGTTTAAATCTCTCGCCCGGTCATTGCCCGGGGCGATTGAAGATTCAGTTCTCCAAGGTTTTGAAAATGCGACCACGACAAGTTGATAGAGACAGGGTAAATAGTACATTATGAGACTTCTTGCGATTTTCTTTGTTGTCTCGGCTTTTGTGTATTACGTGACCGGCAGGTCCCGGAAATATTCATCTAGGCAGAGATTTGTCTTTGCGTTGATTACGTATATGGCTTTGTATGTTGTTTTGCTGGCAACGGTATTATTGTCCGAGGACACTTAATCGGCCCTGTCAACCAAGTCTCCTGAGACGTTAAACAGGAAGTGCCAGGACCGGTGGTGATAAGACAGCGTCCACATTAACCCTTTTGCATCTGATCAAAGTTCGCCGACACAACTTCCAGGAAACTGTTTCAACACAAATGTTTACGAGAGCCATCTTTAACAAACCGACCCCTAACAGTGACGTTGAGCCTGCAGAATAATCTTCTCCGGGCTGTGTAATATTGTACAAAAAACTTGCCAGGAATAAATCCCTTCCTGTAAAGATCGCATTATTTTGAACGATATCAGTTAGTTATATTCCTTAATCGATATTGGCATGAATGTTGATTTATCCACTCAACACCATGCCATTCCTGTATCGAAATCGATTTAACAACCAGAGGTGAAAACAAGTGAAAAAAGGATTGAAAATTTACGTATCACTGGCGTTCGTCGCAGCTGTGCTTGCTGCAGGTGCTTGGCTGCTGAGGCCTGCAGGAGGTGGCATGGCTAACGCTGCTCTTGCAGAATTTCAGATTGAAAAACTGACATGTGGGGCTTGTGTCAGCAACATCGAGAGCGCGCTGACCAAGCTCGGTGGGATTGATTCTATTGAAGTCAACCTGACCAGCAATCGAGGTCGCGTAACTTATGACCCGTCCGAGATTGACAGCAAGGTTATCGCCGCAGCAATCACCAAAGCTGGTTATCCTGCCAGTGTGCGGCTACAGCTCGATCCAGAGGAGTATGATGCACTGCAACAGAAACAGGCCCAGCTTGGCCAGAAATATCTCGCCAGTATCGGTGACCGGCTGCTTGCCCGTCGTGATTTTGAGGAGATCGTGCAACAACGTGCCGGCAGCGCAATTTCGCCCGATCAGCAAAACCAGGTCTGGCAGGCCGCATGGAAAGATGTTTTGCAACGCGAGCTGCTACTTTCAGCAGCTGATAAGAACCGGGTCATTGTCCAGGCTGGCGAAGTGGATGTCAAGCTGGATGAATTGCGGCAGGGACACCAGGGCCTTGAACAGCTGGTTGTCAAGCGCTACGGCAGCATGGAAAACTTCCGCAAGCGCCTGCACGAAGATATGATCATCAAACGCAATATCGAGGATCATGTCTATGCCGGTATCGACGATCCCCGTGAGCAACAGCACAGATTGCAGGCATGGTATGCCAACCTGGAAAAAGAGACCGAAGTGATCATTTTCGATCCGCAACTCAAAGCAGTGAGTCAGAGTGGTGGCGGTTGTGCGTGTTGCAACAGCTAAAGATCATTGAGGTTTAAAAATAAATAGAACAGGAGAAACAGGATGTCAGAACGTGAAGAAAAGAGAGAGCTGTTCAGCCAGGAAAAGAAATCCGGCAGCAAGAAATTTATGCCAATCATTGTTGCCATCTTCGCCGTAATTGCTGCCGGTGGCTGGTTCTTGTTTGGTGCCCAGTCGGTAGGCGGGCCTGAAGTTGTCACTGCCGGGCAGGACGGCAGAATCTATTTCACCACTGCTGATTATGCTGACGGTGTTGCCAAATACTATCGCTACAAGGGGGCGGCAGGACCGGTCAATTTTTTTCTGGTGAAAAGCAATGACGGGGTCGTTCGCAGTGCCTTCGATACCTGCGATGTCTGCTACAAAGCACTCAAGGGTTATCGCCAGGAAGGCAACGAAATGGTCTGCAACAATTGTGATATGCGTTTCCGCACCGACAAGATCAATGTTGTCAAGGGCGGCTGCAACCCGGCTCCGCTGAAGCGACAGCAGGTCGGCGACAAGATCGTTATCGCTGCGGCTGACATTGAACAGGGCGCCTGGTATTTCAAGGGCCTCCAATAAATGAGACTCGAACATATCGTCTTACATAATCTCCGGCGTCGCAAGGGAAGGGCGATCTTTTTGGTGATCGGTCTGTTGATCGGTGTCGCAACCGTCGTGACTTTGCTGTCATTGACCGATGCCATGGCACAGCGAGCTCAGCATGAGCTGGAAAATTTTGGTGCCAATATCATTATTGCGCCTCGCACGGACCAGCTGTCTTTGAACTATGGTGGTGTGCAGCTCGGCGGTGTCAACCTGATTGCGAGCGAGATTGAACAATCCAGTTTGCAGAAAATCGACACGATTCGTAACCGCCGCAATGTCGCCACCATAGCCCCCAAGGTTCTCGGCGCCGTAGAAGTTGCGGGACAGAGAGTCATGATGATGGGGGTTGATCCGGTCGCCGAGCTCAAGGTCAAACGCTGGTGGTCAATTGCCGGTCGTCAAGTTGAACAGGGTCGTGAGCTGCTGGTTGGTGATGCGGTTGTTCAGGAATTCGGTATCCAGATGGGGGATCAACTCAAGGTCAATGGCGAAGATTTTACTGTCGTCGGGCTGCTTGACAGGACCGGCTCTCAGGATGATCAATTACTGATCGCACCTTTGGGTGTTGCCCAAGAAACCCTCGGCAAGGAAGGGCAGGTCAGTATGGTGGAAGTTGCCGCTCTGTGTCATGACTGCCCGGTTGATGACATGGTCATGCAACTGCAGGAGGTCCTCCCGGAGACTGACGTTCAGGCAGTGCAGCAGGTGGTCAAGACCCGCATGCACGCTCTCGGCCAGTTTCGCCTGTTTGCCTGGGGTGTCGCGGTCACAGTTGTTGTCATCGGTGCCCTGCTGGTGTTTGTCACCATGATGGGGGCGATCAGTGAGAGAACCCGGGAGATCGGGATATTCCGTGCCATAGGCTATCGTCGCCGCCACGTCTTGCACCTGGTCCTGATGGAAGCTGCAGTCGTCAGCGCCGTCGCCGGTGTGCTCGGATACCTGGCAGGCGTGTTGGCGACCATCACCACTCTGCCTTTGCTCGATGGCGGTCAGGCCGTCTGGCAATGGAACCCGTCATTGGCCGTTGCCTCGTTATTTGCCGCAATAGTTGTCGGCCTGTTGGCGTCGTTGCAGCCGGCGCTTCGCGCCAGTCGCCTCGAACCAAGTGATGCGCTCAGGGCGCTGTAACCGGAACATATTATGAGTCTGATAACGTTAGACAATGTCACCAAGCACTATGTCAATGGCGCCGACTGCGTGATCGCTTTGCAAGATCTCTCGCTTGCAGTAGAGGAAGGCTCTTTCCTCGGTGTCATGGGCCCCTCAGGCAGCGGCAAGAGCACCCTGTTGAGTGTTCTCGGTGGCTTGACCAGCCCATCTGCCGGCTCTGTGAATATCGATGGTATCGATGTCTACCGTCTGAATATCGAGAAACTGGCGGATTTCCGGCGGGAGTATCTCGGTTTTATTTTCCAGTCGCACAACTTGATTCCCTACCTTAACGCACTGGAAAACGTCATGCTGCCGCTGGTCGTAAGCCGTTTATCCACTGAAGAAAAACAGCGGCGTGCAACAGAAATGCTCAAGCGGGTTGGTCTTCCAGACCGCATGCTGCATCTGCCCCAGCAACTTTCGGGAGGGGAGCAGGAGCGTGTTGCAATTGCCCGGGCCCTGGTCAACAACCCGCCACTGCTTCTGGCGGACGAACCGACCGGGAGCCTTGATACGGCAACTAGCGATCAGGTGATGGGCCTGTTGAAAGAACTGCATGGAGATGGCCAGACGATTATCATGGTCACTCACAACCGCGAGAACCTGAAATGGTTTGATCGCACCGTGTCTCTGCGTGATGGCCGAGTCGACAGGGATGTCCGCAGTTCTTGCGATGTACTGCCACAGGCTATATGAGGAATTATGTTTCTGCTTTTTATCATCAGTCTGGCGGTCATTTTTTACTATATCTGCCTCGAGTTTGATAAGCCGTCTCCGCCCGAGGTGCCGCTGACCGGTCATTGTCCTGGTTGTGCCGGGCAGGTTGTTTCAGGCTGGCTGGTCTGCCCGCAATGTAAAACCGTACTGAGAGAGACATGCCCGGGCTGCGGCAAGGTCCATGATTCCTGGGTCAGCTACTGTCCCTGGTGTTGTCACCGTAATCAGGCTTCAGCGGCTTAAACGAGTATGAAGAAGATCTTGTCTCAATACAGACTCTCATGGTTTGTCAGCTTTTGCCTGGCAGGAATTCTTGC
>JBFLJZ010000214.1:0-12869 GCA_040882925.1 Desulfuromonadales bacterium | reverse complement strand
TGACAAGCCAGACAGGTGGCTTCACCGGTGACATAACCTAAACCGACATGGTCAACAGTACCGTGTACGGTCAATTCCTTGTTCGAATGGCAATCCAGGCAGAAGATGGGGGTGGTAGCCGCGGCGATGACGTTTTGCACCTCTTGCCGCGGACTGTTGTGGCAAGTCACACAGGAACCGTCCCCATTGGTGGGGACATTGTGCTCGATGCTCTCGATCTCAGCCCAGTTCGCCACGACGTGACAGGAGCTGCAGAGTTGTCCCGGTGCACTGTAGGAGAGGTCGTTCGGACCGACTTCGATCGTATGACTAGAGGCGCCATGGAGATCGGCACGGTTTTCATGGCAAGTGTCGCAGGTCAGGTTTACATACTGCGAGCCATTCCATGTCGCAAGCACTTTATCCCTAACAGGATGAGGAGCTGAATGCACCGTTGTTGGATTTATATATGGTACATGACAGGAGGTGCAGACGATCGTCTCACCAGCGGACATGTTGTTGCCGTCGGTGCGCACCGTGTCACCGTAATGTCCCAGCAGAACATTGTTGACGTGACTGGCGTGGCAGGTCACACAGGTCGCGTCCGGAGGGGTGGTCGCGTCGTGCCAGTTGTGCCATGCGGTCGCTGGGGTGTGACAATCATCACAACTTTCACCGGCATAGGTCAGGTCGGCGCCGCTGCAGTCCTGATCAATGCCATCTAGTGGTACTTCCTCAGCATCGGGATTGACGCCGGAGTCATTGTCGTCGCAGTCATCGGCGCTGCCTGTGCAGGAGCCGACCGAAGTATAACCATCTAGGTCAATGTCGAAATCGCATTGGGCAACCGAAACTACATTGGGACTATCTGTATTGCTTGCAGCAATCAGTGAACCGGAGGATGTGATGGTGATTGTGCCGAGAAGTCTTGAGGACGGAGGCGCGGGATTCGTCGGCTTCGGAGCAAACGAGCAGTCATAACCGCCGTCAAAGGTGACGGCCCCATTGTCGATAATCAGGTCCTCGATGTAGAGGCCACTCACGAGCTTCAGTGTGAAGGGGCCGGTCTCTATCGAGCTCGCTGCGTTATAGGCTGTTTGAATGCTCGTGTAGGTCGTGCCATCTGGTATCTGGACCAGGTCACCTGCAGGTGTCGGCTCAGTATCAGAGCATGCGGCCAACACATTATCTGTGACAAAAAGAGGAAACAGCAGGGAAAAACAGACGAGAACGCTACAGAACCGTTTAGAAATCTTCATGCCATCACTCCTTAAAACCCTTCAGTACAGATCATTCTTCAAAAAATGGTTGCAATTTTTACGTATTAAAAAACTTAATTAATATGCGCTTAAGTAAAGAGGGCAAAGAAAAACCCACCTTCATGAAGACTAAAGCGGGCAGATGAATGTCTCACCGATGAGACTCATTAATTTAATGCTCTGTTCGGTAGCCCAGCCATCCATTGTCATGGATCTGAGACTTTGCACTCCTGCATTACTTCAGGTTTGCCATTATCGGAGAGATATTCAAATTTCATTACCCGCTATTACGCTGAAGAAAAAGATGTTTGCAATTAACGTTCCATATTTTTAAATTAAATAAAAAACAAAAAAACAGCTTTTTAAAGTCAAGCAACTGAAATTATTGAAGATAAGCGCCCCCCAATAAAAGAGTATTTCAGTTATATTAAACTCCTTGCTATCACTTAGTGATATAACCAAGCCATTTGGCTGAAAAGGTCATATGGCCATCTGTTGCTTAGACTGGCTCAGTGAAAAAAGACTAAGAGGATGATTGATGCTTAGTTATTTAATGTCTTGTCTTTTATTTTAGGATTGATTCAGTGGAGATGCCTTGATCGGAAGAAGGTGTTCAAGGCCTGGATGCCATCGCAAAACTGACTTGCACCAACAACTCAGTCGCAATAGATTACGCTAATTTCATCTAATTCTCACAACCCCACTCTCCCTCGATCAGGACAACCTTGATTCGGCCAACCGGAAAGCACTGGTCGATAATCGACCAGGTGTTTCAGATCCGTTGCGGCGAGTTGCAATCGTGACAACGTCCGGTTGTGGCGCAGGTCATGTCCCTGGCGACGAAGACGTCAAACCCGTTGGCCGTTAACGCCGCCAGGCATTGTTCCAGGATGTGAATACCGCAGACATGATTTTCACTCAAAGGTGACAGGCAAGACCTGTCTTGGATCAACTTTTCCAGCGCCTCGATCGGATCAGCTCCAGAATTTGCCGCTCTTCTTCAAGGTCGACAAATGCCACGCCCATGCCAGGCGGATGATTTTTATTGACCGGCGTTCGCAATGAATTGACCCAGGCCACACGCCCCCGACACATGATCAGGTCATCGTTCTCAGGAAAGGAAAATTTCAGTTTGAGTTCCACCCCGGGTGAGAGTGGACTGGCGGTCTCCAGAAACAGTCCGCCAACACTCATCTTTAGCGTATAACCGGCGGTATCCCGGGCAAACTGTTCACCATCAGTGTAAGAAACTTCCAGTTTAATTGCGATCCTCGAGGCTTTACGTTTGCCGAGTGTGATTTTCAGCAGGGTTTTCAACTGGGATTCATTGGGCGGCTTGCTGAGAAATGTTGAAATACCCAACTGCTTGGCCTGCGACACTTTTTCGGCGTCGGTCTCGCTGGACAGCATGACGATCGGAACAAACCGGCAATCCGGGTAAGCTCTGACTTGTTTGGTGAATTCCAGACCATCCATGGCCGGCATATTCAAATCCGTTATGATCATGTCAAACCGGCCTGACTCGACCTTCTTGCAGGCCTCTTTGCCATTGTCGACGGTTGTGACTTCGTAATTGAGCCGCTTCAACATGTCGCCAATGGTTGTCAACACGAAAGGAGAATCATCCAGTACAAGAATCTATTTGTTTCATTCGTCCCACCTCAATGCAATTGATGCCTCAAAGATTTACCATGGTCCTGACTCGGAAGAACACTGCCACCTGGATAAATTTGGAGGGCACCGTGCAAATGTTTGCATAATAAAAAACTCCCCCCGGAAATCCAAAAATAAAACTCTTTGTCCTTTGTGGACACTGGCACTGTCAAACAGTTTAACGCGGATGCGACAATGCGGACCGCACTGAAGAATCAGTGCTGATAAAACCCTTTTAACTCTTCTAACTCTTCGATTTTTGCCTCGCCACCTTTATCTCTGCCAACCGTTTGCCCCGGGCATTTCCGAGGTCTTTGAAATGTATGAATTCGAGATGCACAAAATGTACTGCCATCGAAGGATAGAGGGAATGCGGTAGATGTTTATACTGAACGTGGGGAGTAAACTTGTTATTTTGCGTGCATCACGAGCCAGCCTCTCGGCAACGGGTTGAGCATCTTTTCTTCTATCAGGTTGTATTTGTCCCCGATTGGCGATAAATTGTAGCGAATTAACTGCCTGCGCGGCCTTTTCCCGACAACGCTTACCGAACCTGGAGATCTTTCCCTTGCTGAACGTCTTTATTGTGACGCCAAGCTATCTGATCGAGAAAAAACGTGACTTCACGAGCGGCATCAAGCAGCTCAAAGAATCGGGCTTCAAGGTCATCAATGAGCAATTCCCGCAAGAGCTTCCCTCCCCGCGGCAGAAGGCAGAACAAATCCATGCAGCGTTTACGGACCCCCGGGTCGACATGATTCTGGCCCTGCGCGGCGGGTACAGCGCGATGAAAGCTCTCCCCTTCATTGATTTCGAACTGATCAGGACACACCCCAAGATCATTGCCGGGTTCAGCGACCTGAGCGCACTGCTCAACCCGATCTTCGAGCGCACCGGGCTGGTGACCCTGCACGCGCCGATGGTCATCAACCTGGACACGCCCACGCCATTCACCCTGAAGTCGCTGATTAACTCGATCAAGGGCTTCCCGGAAAAGAATCTGCTCAAGGGCGCTCCCTGCAAGGTCTTCAACCCCGGCTCCGCCGCCGGGATCCTGAAGGGCGGCAACCTGATCACCCTCACCGCCCTGATCGGTACGGACTGGGAGATCGATACGGCCGGTACGATCCTGTTCCTCGAAGATGTCGACGAGAAACTGCACCAGGTGGACCGCTACCTGACCCAATGGATCCTGGCCGGCAAATTCAGGGACGTCAAGGCACTGATCCTCGGTGATTTCCGTGGTCTCAGAAGCAGGCAGGTGTACGACATCCTGGCCTCGCAGATGGCGCTGACGTTCCCGGTCGTACATTGTCCCTACATCGGTCACGTCGAGAACAAGGTGACCCTGCCGATCGGTGCCGAGGTTGTGCTGCAGACCGAGCGCAAGCAGCTGTTGATCAAACAAATGTCTTTCCCGGGAGGTCACCGATGAACGTCCTCTGGCTGGCCCTGATCTGCGTCAGCATCGTCTTCGCCATCTTTACCGGCAACCTGGAGGCGTTCACCAAGTCCATATTCGACGGTGCCAAAGCGGCGGTGGAGATCTCGCTGTTTCTGCTCGGCATCGTCTCGGTCTGGCTCGGGATCACCCGGATCCTCGAAGACTCCGGCCTGATCTACCGGATCGCGCACCTGTTCAGGCCGATCATCTCACGGTTGTTTAAAAACATCCCCGGTGATCACCCCTCGATTACGGCCATTACCCTGAACGTCCTCGCCAACCTGTTCGGGCTCGGCAACGCCGCCACGCCGCTGGGGATCAAGGCCATGCAGGAACTCGATGCGCTGAACCAGGACAAGGGGACCATCACGCCCGAGATGATGACATTCATTGTCATCAACACGGCCAGTATCCAGCTGATCCCGTTCTCGGTGATCGGCATCCTCGCCGGTTACGGACACGGCAACCCGGCCGCAGTCGTGTTCCCCGTGTTGATCTCGACCGCTATTTCGACGATCACGGCGCTGCTGGTGCTGGCCGCGTTCAGGAAGGTCTTCAGATGATCTCGTCCGTCGAATACATCTCGCTGCTGATTATCCCGCTGTTCATCCTGTTTACGGTCCTGTACGGGACAATCAAGAAGGTCAAGGTGTACGACTCTTTTGTTGCCGGGGCCAAAGAGGGGCCGGCGATTATCCTGAACATTTTCCCTTACCTGCTGACCATCTTCGTCGCCATCAAGGGTTTCCAGGCCTCGGGCGCTTTCGACTATGTCAGGAATGCTTTTTACAGCGTCTTTGCTTTTCTGGATATCCCGATCGAGGCTGTCTCCATGGCGATCGTCAAGCCCCTCTCCGGCAGCGCCTCGACCGCTCTGTTCACGGACATCGTCAAGACCACCGGGCCGGAGACCATGGCCACCCACATGTCGGCCATCATCATGGGCAGCGCCGAAACCACTTTCTATGTTCTGGCAGTCTACCTCGGCGCCGTCAGTATCAGGAAAACCCGCTACCTCGTGCCGGTCTGCCTGGTCGCCGATTTTGTCGGCATCGTCATCGCCGTGGCTGTTGCGAAATGGTTCTTTTAAGCCTTTGGAACCATGCGTGAGAAGCGAAAAACCGGCCTTTCATTGAGGTTCTAGATGTGCAGAGTTCTGGGCATCACCAATTTTGACTATGCAAAACATCGGGACATCGTTGCCCGCTTCTGCGAGCTCGCGCGAACCGGCGTGGTCATGGCGGAAGACCCTCCCGGCCACGAGGACGGTTGGGGGTTGGCCTTCTACCGGGAAGGGGAACTGGTCGTACACAAGAGCGGCAGCAGTCTGCTTCAGGAGTTTGACAAGGTCACCCGGATCCTGGACGCGGCGCAGACCTCGCCGGTGATGTTGCTGCACCTGCGCAAATCGGCCTGGCCGAGCACCTCGAATACCCGGCATGCCCACCCTTTTCACCTCGGCAACACCGTGTTTTTCCATAATGGAGTGGTCTACGACTACCAGGGGCTGATGCCCGCAGCAGGACTGCCGGGACTGGAAGCCGATGCGCGTGACACAGAAGTGTTCTTTCATCACTTCATGCACAGCGAGCCAAGCGAACTGGACCGGGCTTTTCTTCATACGGTCGCGCTGATCAGACAGCAACACCGTTATTCGGCACTGAATTGTCTGTTCAGCGACGGGCGGAAACTCTTCGCTTATCGCGACTACGCAAGGGAACCGGACTACTACTCTCTCTACAAAGCGTTGTTTGATAACTCCTGGTTGATTTCCTCCGAGCGATTAGGTGAGAACATTCCATGGCAGATGATGACACAGCAAGAATTCTTGGCGCTTGACCTGTAAAATCACCGGCAGTGACCTTTTGCACCTGCACAAATTAAAGAATTGACCGACCCTGTTAGAAGAGAGTCTTCACCAGCAAGACCAACCCCATGACCAACAGGAAGGTTAATACCAGTGTTCGATGGATTGCTCCGGTGAGGCGCCCCTGAAGTCTGCCAGCGAGATACACGGTCAGGAGAACGGGGACCAGGCCGCCAAAAGCGGTCAGGAACGTATTCAGGGACAAGTGGCCCAAGCGGTTCATCCCGACCAGCATGACCAGGCTCGAGAGGGTGAAAGAGATGTTGATCGCCTGGATAAAAGCACTCTTGTTCAGGTCGAGCGACAAAAGATACGGCAGTACGGGCATTACCTGTGACCCGGTCAGACCATTGACGAAGCCGGTGCAGAACCCGGCCGGGATCTTGAGCGCCCGCTCCCATTCCCCGGACAGAGAAAAGAACCGGTTTCTCAATGCCCAGGCGGCGTAAGTGATCAGCACCAGTCCGAGAATCGCCCTGGCGAGATCCGCATCAATCGAGACAAGGATCGTCAAACCGATGAGGAGGCCGGGAATGCTCGCCAGATATAACGGCCAGAACCGATTGATCGCCTCCCGGAAACGACCTGCCTGCAGCATGACGACCAGATTGCTGACGATGGACGGCACGATGACGAGGGGGATTGCGATTTTCAGATCAAGGCGCAGCGCCATGATCGGCAGACAGGAGGTCGAAAAACCGATACCCGTCAAACCTTTGATGCCGCTCGCGACCACATAAGCCGCCAGGACAAACGCATAATCAACCCAGTCCATGCCTGGTCCCCCTACGCTGCAGTGATCCGACTCTCGTTCTGTGTTTCAGCATGAAAAGAACGGCAATCACAGCTGATGCGGCCAGAAGATGCTTCAGCGTGTGGCCGCTGACGAGATCATGCGTCAGGGCGAAGATGTCACGATCATAGCTTTCTGCCACCTTGGCGAGAAGGTAGCAGACACAAGCAACGATCAGAAAACCTTGGCCGGCATGTCTTTTACGGAACAACAGTGCAACGACAGGGAGCACCACCAGCGGGAAAAACTGCACCCAGGCATACAATCGCAAATCATCGAACCAGTGCCAGTAGAGCACGCTCATCAAACCGAGGATCAGCGCCGGGGCGAGGCAGATCCTGCAAAACCGGACGCCAAGGTATTCACCCAGCAGGGCCATCATCAGGCCCATAAATGCAATTGACATCGGCAGCCTGTCGAGGACGAGTGTCGCGTTGCATGGCCGCAAGTGGTAAACCACGGAACCCGGGCCAACGAGCATGACACCGACAAAGAAAAACGACCATGCGGCGCGGATGACGCCTGGCTTGTGGCTGCGGCAGAGGCTGACTCCAACGGCCCCGACAATGACGAAGCCGAGGCTGGACACCACATCGGCAAAGTTTTCAATCCCCAAAAATACTCTCTGGTCGGCGAAGTTATGGTAGTCAAGGTCCTGGTCGAAGGGCGGCTGCGCAAACACCAGCAGCAGAGAGCCGAGCGTAACGCAGGCCAGGAAAAGATAGAGCGCAAGGGATTCGTCATCAGAAGCCATGGTCACGGTTTCAAGCATCTCCGCAGCCGCTGCAAGACAGTTACCAGGGCAACTCCTCGCCATTGCAGTGCCAGAAAGACCCCGTGTTTTCCAAATTGAGGTTTGCGATTCTTTCGACCAGCCCGGCAACAGATTCTTCGGTCGTCAGCATGCCGCCAAAATTGACCATCCGGGTCTTGACGAATCCCGGGTGCAGCTGCGCCACGGCTATACCGCGCCCTTTCAGGTCGATCGCCAGCGAACGGCCAAAGGCATTGAACGCCGCTTTCGAGGCGCGGTAGCCGTAACGGCCGCCGGAGTCGTTGTCGCCGATCGAGCCCATGCGGCTGGTGATGTTGGCGATTTTACTGCCCGGCTCAAGGTTGGGCAGCAGGGCTTCGCAGACCAGCAGCGGGGCAAAGGCGTTGACCTCCATCTGCCGCCGGAGGGACTCGATGTCGAGTGAACCGAGGACATCATCGTGCAGGATGCCGGCATTGTTAATCAACAGATCGATCGCTTGCCCCTGCAGGGCAGCAACCAGTCGGACGAGACTGTCTGCATCTGCGACATCTATCCCTGCAATGACCTGTTCGGCAGACTCCTCAAGTTCAGGCGAGCTTTCGCGGCAGGTCCCGGTGACCCGCCAGCCTTCGGCTTGATAGTGGCGCGCCAGCTCGAGGCCGATGCCGCGGTTGGCGCCGGTAATGACAACATGTTGCATGGCTGACTCCTTATCAAGGGTGTATGATTCGCAATCATCTTGCTAAAGAGTATACCTTAAGCCGAGTCCTTCGGTATATTTTCAACCTTGTCCGTCGCCATATAACGTCGGACATGAATGGGGGACAACCGAAACCGGGTGTCCCCTGACTGCTTTTATCGGTCGTAGGTTATACATGCTCGACGCTATCTCCGCCCTGCAAACCGTTCGCCTCGGTGCTCGAACCGCCGTTCTGCCCGGTCACCTCTGCGGTCCAAGCGGTGGTCAATCCGGTCACCTCTGCGATCCAGCCGGTGTTCGACTCGTTCACCTTTTCTGTCGAGCCTTGCATCGATCCGCTCGCCTTTGCGTTCCATGTGTCTGGCGCGGCCTTCCCTGCCGGCTTCTTCGGCGCGCTCGGCCCGGTGCCGGAATCGCTCCTCGATCCTGTCACCTTTCTGATCGAACCGTCGCTCTGCCCGATCACCTCTGCGGTCCAGCCGGGAATCAATTCGGTCGCCCTTCTCGTCCGGTCGATGGTCAATACGATCGCCGCGACGGTCAAGGATGCGGTCGAACTGTTCCCCGGTCAGGTCTTCGGCCAATGCGACGGTCGTTAGCAGACAGAAAATCAAGCTCAAGGTCATTATCATAGTTTTCTGCATGGTCAGTCCTCCTTAAATTGGTTGCATGACTTGGTGATATCACTTGTCTCTCTAGACGAACGGGAAAAGCATTGGTTTACCGGCCATGCTGTTTTTTAATGATTGACGGGAAAAATGCACCATATTGCCCGTTCCACGGTCCCTGCACGCGGTCCCGGATCATGAACCGTTCCGGACTAACGCAGCAGTTCTACTGCTTGTGATTGGCAGTGCGGGAAAACATTGCTATACTTTCGCATGTGCTGTCTGGTGGGAGCTTCGAACCACTCCCGCCTTCAAATAGGGATTCCCGAGTTCAAGTTGCGCTCTATGGTTGTCACCCCGCTCGACAAGGAGGTCGCTCATGCAAAAACTGATTCGCATTGAACCCGCCAAGTGCGTAGGCTGCAAGACCTGCGAACTGTCCTGTTCATTCAAGAACACCGGGGAGTTCGCCCCGAGCCGTTCCCGAATCTACAACGAAGTTTTTCTCGAAGAAGCCAAGTTCATTACCGTAACCTGCATGCAGTGTGATGAACCCTGGTGTGAAAAATCCTGTCCGAAAAACGCTATCAGCAAGGACATGGCAAGCGGCATTGTCACGGTCGATGATGTCAAATGCGTCGGCTGTCGCACCTGTGTCAGTGCCTGCCCTTTCGGTATGATCAAGTATGTCGAAAGCACCGGCAAGGCGGACAAGTGCAATCTTTGCGGAGGCGACACTCCCGAGTGTGTGGCTTTCTGTCCGACCCAGTGTCTGACACTGGACGAGGAGGACAAGCCGCTGCGGCAGAAGATGCTGCGTTTCGTCAACACGATGAAAGACGGGCAAATGGAGGTCTGACATGGATAAGGGATGGAAAGGACAATTGCTGCGCGTTGACCTGACGGCCGGAACCTGCAAGGTCGAGGCGCTCAACGAAGAGTGGGCCAGGGCTTATGTCGGCGGTCGCGGCCTGGCATCAAAATACCTTTGCGAAGAGATCTCTCCGGAAGTTGATCCGATGAGCCCGAAGAACAAGCTGATCATGGCGACCGGACCACTGACCGGGACGTATGGTGCGGCCAACGGACGTTACATGGTCGTCACCAAGTCGCCTTTAACCGACACTATCGCCAGCTCCAACTCGGGTGGGTACTTCCCCAGCGAGCTTAAATACGCCGGCTTCGACATGATCATCTTCGAAGGCAAATCGAAGCATCCGGTCTACCTGCAGATTCGTAACGGCACTGCCGAGCTGGTCGGCGCCGTGCACCTGTGGGGCAAATCGACCAAAGAGACGGAAGACGCGATTCTCAGCGAATTCCACGGTGACGCCAAGATCGCCTGTATCGGCCCGGCCGGAGAGATCGGCGTGCATTACGCCTGCATCGTCAACGACAAGCATCGTGCTGCCGGGCGCAGCGGTGTCGGCATGGTCATGGGCAGCAAGAACCTCAAGGCCGTTGCAGTGCGCGGCACTGGCGGCGTTCAGGTTGCCAACCCCAAGGCTTACCGCGACGCGGCACTCGAAGCTTACGGCATGCTCAAGGCGAACCCGGTCACCGGTGAAGGATTGGGGGCTTTGGGAACTCCGGTGCTGGTCAACGTCATGAACCAGCATGGCGGGCTGCCAACCCGCAACGCCCAGACGGGAACCTTCGAAGGAGCTGAGGCGATCTCCGGCGAGACACTGGCCTCGACTTACCTGAAACGCAACAAGAGCTGCATGGGCTGCATCATCAGCTGCGGGCGGGTGACCAAACTCGTCGATAATAAGTACGCCGGAGATGGTGAAGGCCCTGAATACGAAACCCTCTGGGCAATCGGTGCTGCCTGCGGCATCTCCGACCTGGCTGCGATCACCAAGGCCAACTATATCTGCAACGAAGCCGGCATGGACACCATTACTTTCGGTTCGACGATCGGTTGTGCCATGGAGCTGTTCGAGAAGGGGCTGATCAGCGAAAAGGAAATCGGCATGCCTTTGAATTTTGGCGACGCCGACGCGATGGTCAGGCTCGCCGAAATGACCGCAAAGGGCGAAGGCTTCGGCAAGAAGCTCGGACTGGGCTCCTACCGCCTGGCTGAGAGCTGCGGCGCTCCGGAACTTTCCATGTCGGTCAAGAAGCTCGAATTCCCGGCTTATGATGCGCGCGCTGTCCAGGGCATGGGCCTTGAGTACGCCACCAGCAACCGTGGGGCCTGCCATGTGCGCGGCTACCTGATCTCACCGGAGGTTCTCGGCCTGCCGGAGAAGCTTGACCCGCAGGAAACCGAAGGCAAGGCCGGCTGGCTGAAGATCTTCCAGGATTTCACGGCCGTGGTCGATTCGTCCGGGGTCTGCCTCTTTACCACCTTCGGTATCGGCGTCCCTCAGTTTACCAAATTCTGCAATGCTGCCACCGGCACAAACAAGAGCGAGGAGGAACTGCTCGAGGCGGGTGACCGCATCTACAACCTGGAGCGCATGTTCAACCTCAAGGCAGGCGTTGATCCCTCGCAGGACAAGCTGCCGAAGCGTATGCTCGATGAACCGCTGCCCGACGGCCCGCATCAGGGCCAGGTCGCAAAATTACCGAAGATGTTGCCGGACTATTACAAGGTCCGCGGCTGGGGTAAAGACGGCATCCCGACCGAGGCGAAGTTAAAGTCTCTGGGTCTCGCTTAGACCTGCCGGTTGATGAACCAAGGGGCCTGCAGGAAATGCAGGCCCCTTTTCTCTGCATGTCATTGATAGGGGTTTGATATATAATCCGGTCTAGAGATCGTTGGCGCCGTGGTTGGGTTGAAAGCATTTTCAATCGGTTTTTCCCTGCAAAGCAAGGCCCTCTGCGGTTCGTGTCATAAAGCAGGTCCCTGATATGAGGTTAGATATGGCAGAAACTTTCGACTATGTCATTGTTGGCAACAGCGCGGCGGGACTGCAGGCGCTGAAAACTCTTCGTCAGCATGCTGCAACCGCTTCCGTAGCAATCATCGACCGTGAAGACCATCCGGCCTACTCCCGGGTCTTGACACCGTACTTCGTCGGCGGCAAGACCGCGCGCGACAATCTTTATATTGTTGAGCCGGGCCACTATGAACAGGCTGGAGTGACCGCCCTGTTCGGCCGCAACGTGGTCGCCCTTGATGTTGCAGGTCGTCAGCTGGAAATGGCCGATGGCAGCCGCGTCACCTTTGGCAAGCTGCTGTTGGCGACCGGGGCGGAGGCTCGACAGCTGGAAGTCGCCTCTGATCGGTCCAGCGTCCTGCGGCACATGTCCGACGCCGAGCAACTCATCGAGTTGATGTCTGGGGCGAAAACGATCACCGCGATCGGCGCCGGCCTGGTCAGCCTGCCGGTGCTCTCCCACGCCCCGGAGAGGATTGAAAAACACATGGTGGTCGGCTCGAACCGAATATTGAGTCGCATGGTAGATGCCGAAGCCTCGGCGATCCTCGAAAAACGTCTCGCCGAGAAGGGACTGCAGCTGCACAAGCAGAATGACATCGTGGCGATTGAAGAGAAAGAGCAATTGCTGTTGCACCTGGCGTCAGGCGACACCCTGGCCAGCGATATGCTGATTGTCGGCAAGGGGGTTGAACCCAACAGCGCGTTGGCCCGTCAGGCCGGCCTGCAGGTCAACTATGGCGTCCTGATCGATGACTACTGTTGCACCAGCCATGCCGATGTCTATGCCGCCGGCGACGCTGCCGAAGGCAAGGATTTCATCACCGGCGAGCCGACGATCCAGGGCAACTGGATGACCGCCGTCGAGCAGGGGGAGAATGCCGCCCTGAACATGCTGGGGAAAGAGTGTGCCTATCCGGG
>JBFLJZ010000032.1:0-11869 GCA_040882925.1 Desulfuromonadales bacterium | reverse complement strand
TCCCGCCTGCTTGAAGGGGCACGATCCGATTACATGATGCTTTGTGATCAAGATGATGTTTGGCTCACGACCAAGGTCGAAAAAACTCTCGCTATGATGCTGGATATGGAGCAGGAATACGGAAAAAACATCCCCCTTCTGGTCCATACAGATTTAACGGTTGTGAATCATGATCTCAAGGTGACTTCAGAGTCCCTTTGGCAGCACCAGAACATTCATCCGAAAAATAGAGAAGTCTTTAATCGCTTACTGGTTCAGAATGTTGTCAGCGGCTGTACCGTGATGATCAATAAGGCGTTACGCGACATTGCTCTGCCCATTCCTGATCAAGCTGTGATGCACGACTGGTGGCTGGCTCTGGTCGCTTCAGCCTTTGGCAAAATCGGCCATGTGGATCAGGCCACCATGCTTTACCGCCAGCACAACACCAATGAAATAGGCGCTAAAGAGTGGGGTCTGCCTTTTATTCTCAAGAACCTTTTTGGCAACGATGGTAAGCTTCGTGAAAGTATTGCCAGGCAACAGAGCCAGGCCCTTGCTTTTATTGATTTCTATCAAGAGACACTTGCTGATGATTTGCGATCTGTTGCAGAATGTTACGCGACTATTGACCAATATCCATATGTCAAAAAAATCTGTCTTTTGCTGCAACATCGCTTGTTCAAGGCTGGTTTGATTCGTAATATAGGCCTGTGGGCCCATATCTGATCATTGTTTAGCAGAACGAACTGACCGAATCATTATGACTTCTGTTCGATGCGGCTTAATCGTGCCGACCCTGAATGCCGGGGATTCATGGCAAACATTCCTGGCTGCACTGGAAAGCCAGTCCTTGCAGCCATCGCGCAAATTGATGATTGATTCCGGTTCTGTTGACCAGACTGTTGGCTTTGCGCGCCAGGCCGGTTTCGAGATCCTGACGATTGACGGCAAAGACTTTAATCATGGTGGCACCCGGCAGCAGGGCGTTGACGCCCTCTCTGATTGCGACCTTGTCCTGTTCTTGACCCAGGACGCCGTGCTGGCCGAACACAATTCCATCGAACGCCTGCTCTCTGTCTTTGAACACGTTGATGTCGGTGCTGCCTATGGTCGACAATTGCCTTGCCCGAACGCCACCTTGAGCGAGTAGCACGCACGGCGTTTCAACTACCCGGAACAGAGTCAGATCAAATCGTTACAGGATCGTGAACGCCTGGGTATCAAGACGGCGTTTATCTCCAATTCTTTTGCTGCTTACCGACGTGCTGCGTTGCTGTCGGTTGGCGGCTTTCCGTCTCAACTGATTTTTGGTGAAGACACCTATGTGGCAGGTAAGTTACTGCTGGCCGAGTGGAAGGTTGCCTACTGCGGCGATGCCCCGGTCTTTCATTCCCACAACCAGTCATTGGGCACTCTCCTCTCACGAAGCTTTGATATTGGTGTCTTTCACCGTGACCAGGACTGGTTGCTGCAGGAATTCCGCTCGCCAGAAAGCGAAGGTTTCAATTTTGTTGCCTCGGAAATAAAGTTGTTCTGGTCCCAAAAACCCACCCAGATCCTGACGCCTATATTCAGGAACTTATTAAGACTTCTGGCATATCGGTCAGGTCGCTTGCATCGGCTCTTTCCAATGTGGTTTAATCGCTTTTTTTCAATGAATCGAAACTATTGGAGAGACGAGCAGCTGCATGATGTTTGACAGGAAAAAATCGATAAACCTTTGTCGTAGCTGTTTGCTCGGCTCAGATGTGTGTGCTTTTCTGCTCGCTTACTTAGCGGGAGGCTTGCTCTTCTATCTGGTCCGTGAAGAGACTCTGGCCCGATTGGGCTTGAACTTTTTCACCCTGATGAAGGCATGGTCTATCTACTACCTGCTGATCATACCTTTTGCCTTGGTCAGGTTCTGGTACGTCGGACATTACACGCGACGCAAGCCTTTCTGGGATGAGTTAAAAGACATTGTTCAGGTCCTTGGCTTCCTCTTTATTGTTGAAGGTACAATCCTTTTTCTGATTAAATCCTCTTTTTCTCGTCTGTGGCTTGGCTCAGCCTTTGTCTTTGTCCTGATTTTGTTGCCCGTTCTACGTATTATGGTTAAGAGAAGCCTTGATGCAGCTGGTAAATGGCAAATCTCGACCGTTTTGATCGGAACAGGCCAGAATGCTGTTGACGCGATCTCCGCATTAAAAAGTGAGAAGCTGCTGGGTTTTTCTGTGCAGTGTGTGCTTAGCATTGACGATCAAACTGCCGAAAAAAAAGAGACGCTCACGGTCGGCGAGCTGGAGTTTCCAATTTTGCCGATGGGCAAGGACCCCGTTGCGTCGATCCGTAAATTTGGTGACCCTAATGTCGTCTTCGCTATGGAGTCTGGCGGAATTCGTAATCACCTTGAGCTGATAGAGAGTTTACAACAAAAATTTATCGACATATATGTTGTCCCGGCATTGCGCGGATTGCCATTGTATGGCATGGAAATCAATACGTTTTTCCGGCATGAAGTCCTTCTTTTGCGAGTGCGTAATATCCTCGCACGCAGGATGCCGCGTTTGCTAAAACGTTCTTTTGATATTGCAGGGTCGTTGATGTTGATTGTTATGCTGTCACCTTTACTTGCTGTGTTGTTCTGGAAGGTGCGGAGCGATGGAGGTAACGCGCTCTATGCGCATAAGAGAGTTGGCCGCAATGGCCAGAAGTTTGATTGTCTTAAGTTCAGGTCGATGGTGGTTGATGCAGAAAAAATTCTCGCCGACATGCTTGAAGAGGACGACAAACTGCGCGGGGAGTGGATAGAGGATTTCAAGTTGAAGGATGATCCGCGTGTTACGCCGATTGGTGCCTTTCTGCGTCGGACCAGCCTCGATGAACTACCCCAATTGTGGAATGTTCTACGTGGTGAAATGAGCCTGGTCGGGCCACGCCCGATCGTTGCCGAGGAAATGGCAAGGTATGGCAACAATATCCATTATTATAAATCGGTGCGTCCCGGGATGACCGGTCTCTGGCAGATCTCAGGACGCAATGATACGGATTATTCGAACCGCATCTATCTCGATGCCTGGTATGTAAAAAACTGGTCGCTCTGGTCTGATATTGTTATTATGCTGAAGACAGTTGACGTCGTGCTCAGCAAGCGAGGCGCATACTGATTTCGGTGGGGCTGCCCGTTTTTTCTTGCCGATCACTGTTGACTTATGAAGATTATCAAAACCGATATCCCCGATGTCCTGATCATCGAGCCAAAGGTGTTCGAAGACGAGCGCGGTTTCTTCTTCGAAAGCTACAACGAACAGGTGTTTCGCGACGCAACCGGCCTGGACGTCGCTTTCGTGCAGGATAACCATTCCCGCTCGATCCGGGGCGTACTGCGGGGGCTGCATTACCAGCTGCCACCGGCGGCCCAGGCCAAGCTGGTGCGCTGCGTTGTTGGTGAGATTTTCGATGTGGCCGTCGACATCAGGAAAGGGTCGCCGACCTTTGGCACATGGGTCGGGGTTTCGTTATCTGCGGATAACAAGCGGCAGTTGTGGATCCCAGAGGGGTTCGCACATGGCTTCCTGGTCCTCAGCGACGCGGCAGAAGTCTTCTACAAAACCACCGCCTACTATGCACCGCAACAGGATCGGGGCATCGCCTGGAATGATGAGGCTTTGCAGATTGACTGGCCCATGACTGAAGGGTTGTCCCTGTCGCCGAAAGATCTTGCCGCGCCCCGGTTCGGTGAGAGCACATTATTTTAGGGACACGGAGGTTCCATGTCATTGAATAGCATGACCGGTTACGGCAAGGGTGAGGCCCGGCTGGACGATATCACGGCCACTGTTGAGATCAAGACGGTCAACCATCGCTACGCCGATATCTCGGTCAAGCTGCCGCGGAGTGTCCTGAGTCTCGAAAACGCAATCCGCAAGCAGGTTGGTACGTCCGTCGGCCGGGGCAAGGTCGACGTTTACGTCAACTATGAGCTGGCGGGCGAGGCGCGCGCCATGCCGAAGCTGGATAGCGAACTGGCGGGAGCGTATCACAGGCTTTTCCTTGCCCTGGCAGATGACCTGAAATTGCAGGACTCGATCACCGTCAACGACATCATCTGCCAGAAAGATGTCGTCCGGGTCGAGGAGGCGCAGGTCGATGAAGCGGCGATGGCGTCGTGTCTTTGCTCCGCTACGGCCAGCGCCTTGGACAATCTGCGGGCAATGCGTACGGCGGAAGGAGAAGAGACGTACAAGGATCTCCTGGCGCGGCTCGATGCGACGGAGACTATCCTGACGCAGATTGAGCACCGCGCGCCGCAGGTCCCGGTCGAGTGGCAGGAGCGCCTGACCGAGCGTCTGCAGCGTTTGCAACAGAACGTCGAATGGGATCCGCAGAGAATTGCCCAGGAAATCGCCGTTTATGCCGACCGGTGCGATATCAGCGAAGAGATTACGCGCTTCAAAAGCCACCTTGTCCAGTTTCGCGGCATGTTCGATGACCAGGATCCGGTTGGCCGGCGCATGGACTTCCTAGTCCAGGAGCTCAACCGCGAAGTCAACACCATGGGCTCGAAATCCAACGATGCCGAGCTGACCAAGGCGGTTGTCATGATGAAATCAGAATTGGAGAAAATTCGTGAACAAGTGCAGAACATCGAATAGCATAAAATGCTATTCGATGTTGGGGGCTGGTCGCTGGGGGCTGGGTTAGAGGCGGCTGCTAGCGATTGGGGGCTGGAGGCTGGTTAGAGGCGGAGGCTGTTTAGAGGCGGCTGCTGGAGACTGGGGTTTGGAGGCTGGTTAAGTGTAAAGAAGCAAAACTTTAAATGTGATGAAAGGGGAGGGAATTATGAAATGTTATCGCGACTTAGTTGTTTGGCAGGAAGGGATTGATCTTGTTACGAATATTTATGCGATTTCCAGGGATTTTCCAGCTGAAGAGAAATATGCACTTTGCAATCAAATGCAACGTGCGGCGATCTCTATCCCGAGCAATATTGCAGAAGGCCATACACGCTCTTCGCGCAAAGAATTTTTGCAGTTCTTGTCGATCTCGCTTGGGTCTTTGGCAGAATTGGAAACACACCTGACAATTGCCGGCAAATTGAAGTATATTGCCCACAGCAGAGCGGACAATATTCTCGGCTTGACTAATTTGCTCGGCAAGCGAATCAGAAGTCTGCAGAAGTCATTACAAGACAAGGCAGCATGATGAACAAACCAGCCTCCAGCCCCCAGAACCCAGTCTCTGCCTCTAAGTCGTTCTCGCTTGGTTCTTTGGCCGAACTGGAGACGCACCTGACAATTGCCGGTAAATTGAGGTATATTGCCCAGAGCAGATCGGAAAATATTCTTGGCTTGACTAATTTGCTCGGCAAGCGAAGCAGAAGCCTGCAAAAGTCACTACAAAACAAGGCCGCATGATGAACAAACCAGCCCCCAGCCCCCAGACCCCAGCCTCCGCCTCTAACCCAGCCTCCGCCACCAAGGCGCCCAGCTGCCAGCCCCCAGAAACTAAATCACGAAGAGGCATCCTCTACGTGATTTCCGCTCCATCCGGCGCGGGCAAGACCTCGATTTGCCGCAAGATCCTGCAGACGCTGCCCGATCTGCACCAGTCGATCTCCTATACGACCAGGCCGATGCGGGATGGCGAGCGCGACGGTGCCGATTACCATTTCGTGACCACCGATGTTTTCCAGCAGATGGTCAGCGACGGGGCCTTCGCGGAATGGGCGGAAGTGCACGGCAACTGCTATGGGACGGCGCGTGCCTCGCTTGAAAAAGCCGCCGCAGCAGGCGCAGACATCCTTCTGGATATCGATTTCCAGGGGGCAGAGCAGCTGCGCTACAGTGGCCTCGAAGGGGTTTTTATCTTCATCCTGCCGCCCGGTATGGATGAATTACGCAGACGGCTCGATGCCCGCAACACGGATGACGACCGGGTGATCGAGCGCCGCATGCGGAACGCCGCCGGCGAAATTTCGGCAGCGGTCAAGTTCGATTATCTGGTTGTGAATGACGTGCTGGAGAGTGCTGCGGACACCATCATGGCGATCATGAAGGCTGAAAACGCGCGGACCAGGCGCATGGTCGAGACTCTGCCCGAAGAATTCGGCTTGAAATAGTTGCGAATGCCGTATATCTTGATCACGTTGGAGAGCCTGGCCGAATTTACAGCACCGAAAATTAACAATTCAATTGCTAAACAGGAGTAAAGCATGGCACGTATCACCGTAGAAGATTGTTTGCGTGAGGTCCCGAACCGATTTCTGCTGACCATGGTTGCGACCAAGCGCGCCAAGCAGCTGTTCAAAGGGGCCCAGCCGCTGATCGAAAACAAGTCGAAAAACCGTAATGTCGTCCTGGCCCTGCGTGAGATCGCGGCAGGCAAGGTGGAGTTCGAAATCCCGGCCCGGAAGCAGCCCTGACCGGCCTTTGCACAGTCTCCTGATGGAGCCGCCCGAGAAATTGACTATGCCGGCCAGTGATGGCCGGCATCACTTTTGTGTGAACCCGGCAGCAAGCTGAACGATCATGATCCGTCTCGACGACATCCTCGAAGCTATCCGCGCCTACCACGCCGACGCCGATCTGGACGCTGTGCGCAAGGCATACGTTTATTCGGCGAAGGTCCACCAGGGTCAGACGCGCCTGTCCGGCGACCCGTACATGAGCCATCCGATGGAAGTGGCCTTCCTCCTGACGCGCCTGCGGATGGATGTGCCGACCGTGGTCACCGGTCTGCTGCACGATACCCTCGAAGACACGCTCTCTACGGAAGAGGAGCTGCGCCAGCTGTTCGGCGACGAAGTGACCGAGATGGTCGACGGTGTCACCAAGATCAGCAAGATCACCTTTAAAACCAGCGAAGAGCGCCAGGCGGAGAATTTCCGCAAGATGCTGCTGGCGATGGCGAGGGACATTCGCGTCATCCTGGTCAAGCTGGCTGACCGGCTGCACAATATGCGCACCCTCGACCATCAACCGGCGGAGCGCCGGCTCAGAATTGCCAGGGAAACCGCCGACATCTTTGCGCCGCTGGCCAACCGTCTCGGCATCAGCTGGATTAAAAGCGAGCTCGAAGACCTGTCTCTGAGGTACCTTGAACCGGCGATTTACAAAGATCTGGCCAGAAAGGTCGAGCAGCACCGCCGGCAATCCGGAAACTATGTCGCGGACATGAAGCAGCGTCTCGGCGAAATCCTCAAGGAACATGAAATCGACGGCCAGGTCCAGGGCCGGTTCAAGCATATCTGTTCGATTCACAACAAGATTCTCAAGCAGAATATCGATTTTGATGAAATCCATGACCTGATTGCCTTCCGCATTATCGTGCCGTCAATCCGTGACTGCTACGCCATGCTCGGGGCGATTCATTCCTCGTGGAAACCGGTGCCGGGCCGTTTCAAGGATTTTATCGCCATGCCCAAGGCCAACATGTACCAGTCGCTGCACACCACCGTGTTCGGTCCGGCCGGACAGCGCATGGAAGTCCAGATCCGCACCGAAGAGATGCACCGGGTCGCCGAGCAAGGGATCGCCGCGCACTGGAAGTACAAGGAGGGCAAGGCCGCAAAAAGAGCCGAGGAGGGCCGTTTCGGCTGGCTCCGGCAAATGCTCGAGTGGCAGAAGGAGCTCAAGGATTCGAGCGAGTTCATGTCAACCGTCAAGGTCGATCTGTTCCCGGAAGAAGTCTACGTGTTCACACCGAACGGTGATGTCAAAGAGCTGCCCAAGCAGAGCACGCCGATCGATTTTGCCTACAGCGTGCATTCCGATGTCGGCGAGCGTTGTTCCGGGGCCAAGGTCAACGGCCGGCTGGTGCCGCTGCGGACCGAACTGAAGAATGGCGATGTTGTCGAAATCATCACATCCTCCAGTCAGTCACCCAGTAAAGACTGGTTGAAGTTCGTCAAGACCTCGAAAGCCAAGAACCGGATCCGTAATTGGATCAAGGCGCAGGAGCGTCAGCAGAGTCTTGACCTCGGGCGGGACATCCTCGAAAAAGAACTGCGCAAATACGGTTTCAATTACAACCGCGCGGTCAACCTGGAGAGTATGCAAGAGACCCTGACAAGCCTCGGCTTCCGTTCGGTCGAAGACCTGCAGGCTGCGGTCGGCTACGGCAAGGTGACCTGCAACCAGGTGTTGTCGAGGCTGATTCCGGAACAGTTCAAGGCCGAGTCGCCCAAGCCGAGTCGCCTCAGTCAGGTGATCGGCAAAATTCGCAAGAAACCTGTCGATGCAATCAACGTTCAGGGCCTCGAAGATATCCTGGTCCGTTTTTCCAAGTGCTGCAGCCCTTTGCCCGGCGATAGAATTATCGGTTTTATCTCCCAGGGTCAGGGTGTCACAGTGCATGCGGCAGACTGCCCGAGGGTTCTCGAGACAGATCCCGAGCGGCGCATCGAAGTGTCATGGAACCGGCAGAAGGGGGCAACCCGTCCGGTCAGAATCCGGGTCTACAGCCTCGATCAGAAGGGTCTCCTGGCGGCAACCACCAAGGCGATCACCAAGTGCGAATCAAACATCCTGCGGGCCAGCGCCTTCTCGACCAACGACGGTCGCGGCGTGCTGAATTTCGAGGTGGACGTCCGGGATGTCCAGCATCTGCATCGGGTCATGGAAGCGATCCAGAAGGTCAAAGGTGTCCTGCAGGTTGTGAGAGTAAAGAGCGGCCGGAAAACTGGTTAAATGCGGAGACTAGGGGCTTGGGGCTGGGGACTGTTAAATGCGGAGGCTGGGGGCTTGGGGCTGGGGACTGGTTTAAGGCGGGGACTGGGGACTGGGGGCTGGTCACTGATTACAGATCACTGATAACCGATCACAGATCACAGATCACTGTTCACTAATCACCGATTACTCATCACGGCTTATTTGTCACGGCCTGTTCATCACGGTTTATTTGTTACGGCTTTTTTGTTACGGTTCACCGATCACCGGTCTCGCTTTACGAAACCATTAACCGAACACATCACATTATGCTGATTTATCTCGCCAAACGCCTGCTCATGATGATCCCCCTGCTGATCGGAATCACGCTAATCAGTTTCGTGGTCATCCATCTGGCGCCCGGCGAGCCGACCGACATGCAGACCGACCTGAACCCGAAGTCGAGTGTCGAAATGCGTGACCGGCTGCGGCAACGCTACAATCTCGACAAGCCGCTGTATGTTCAGTACGGGCTCTGGCTGAAGCAGGTCGTCACGCTGGATTTCGGTGAGTCATTCGCCCAGGATCACCGACCGGTACTGGACAAGATCCGCGAACGCATGCCGATTACGATCCTGATCAACGTGCTGTCGATCGTGGTCATCCTCGCGGTGTCGGTGCCGATCGGCATTATCTCCGCAGTGCGCAGAAACTCGCTATTCGACAGGGGAACCACGGTCTTCGTCTTCCTCGGCTTTGCCATGCCGTCGTTCTGGCTGGCGTTGTTGATGATGGATTACTTCGGTGTCAGGCTGGGGCTCTTCCCGGTCGCCGGGCTCAAGTCGATCGGCTACGATTACCTGAGCCCTGCCGGTCAGCTCTGGGACATGACCCGGCACCTGGTCCTGCCGGTGTTCATCTCGGCGTTCGGCGGGTTGGCCGGCTTCTCGCGTTACATGCGCTCGAATATGCTCGAGGTCATCCGCCAGGACTATATCCTCACGGCCCGCGCCAAGGGCCTCTCTGAGCGGGCCGTTATCTACAAACACGCGCTGCGTAACGCGCTTCTGCCAGTGATTACCATCCTTGGCCTTTCCGTCCCCGGCCTGATCGGCGGCAGTGTCATTTTTGAAACGATCTTCGCCATCCCGGGTATGGGCAAGCTCTTCTATGATGGTGTCATGATGCGTGATTATCCTCTGATCATGGGCATCCTGGTGATCGGTGCGGTGCTGACGCTGGTCGGCAACCTGCTGGCTGATCTCAGCTATGCGATCGCCGATCCGCGGATCCGCAAGGGCTAGCTGTCAGCTCTCAGCTTGCAACCTGCCTTGCTCAACATCGACTCCCAACAGCAGGACAATGCCGACGACGAAAAAGAGCGCCAGGGTCAGGATTGCCAGCCGGTTGGATCCGGTCATGTCGATCAGCAGGGCAAAGGCAAGGGGGCCGAAGATCGAAGCGAACTTCGAACTGATCGCATAGAAGCCGAAAAACTCGGCACTGCGGTTTTTCGGCACCAGGCTCGAGAAGAGTGAACGGCTCAGTGCCTGGCTGCCGCCGAGGACGATGGCGACCGCAAAGCCGAGAATCCAGAATTCGACGGCACTGCTCATGATCGATGCGTAGGCGGTGATGGCGGTAAACAGCAGAAGGCTGACCAGAACAGCCTGCTTGGTGTTATAGCGCCCGGCCAGACGCGAAAAGAGCAAGGCACCGGGCATGGCGACGAACTGGATCATCAGAAAGCAGCCGAGGATCGTGCCGGTTTCCAGGCCCAGTTCTTCACGGGCGAAAATCGCTGATACGGCAATAATCGTCTGGATGCCGTCATTGTAAAGCAGAAAGGCAACCAGAAAGCGGCCGAGGTGACGATATTGTCGCAGGTCGGCGCATGTCCTGAGATAGTCGCGTGGTGTGCGCAGCGCGTGCAGAGTGCCGGCAGAGACCGTGACACCTTTCAGCCTGGTGAATGCCGGCAGGGCGAACCCGAGCCACCAGGCACCGGTCAGCAGGAAGCCGATCCGACTGGCCATGCCTTTGTCCGGGAGACCCAGCAGCGCGTGATTCTGGATCAGCAGGAACACGATCAGCAGCATCAGGCCGCCGCCGATGTAGCCCAGGGCAAAGCCGCGTGCCGAGAGCCGGTCAGCTGCGTGGCCCTGTGCCAGGTCGGGCAGGTAGGCGTTGTAGAAAATGTTTCCCGAGGCGAAGCCGATATTGCCGAGGATGAACAGCGCTGCCGCCATTTGGTACCGGCCGGGACCGGCGAAAAAGAGTCCGCAGGTCGCCAGTGACCCCAACAGGCAGAATATGATCAAAAGCCCCCGCCGCCAGCCTCTGCGGTCGGCAAGGTTGCCGAGGCCTGGTGCGGTGAGTGCCACAAAAGCCATGGAGAGTGAAACGATATAGCCCCAAAGGGCTGTCGCGGCAACCGGTTCGGAACTCCAGAAAACCACTGCTCCCTCTACCGGGACCAGGCTGGCAAAGTAAACCGGCAGAACGGCCGCCAGCACGACCGTGGCAAATGCCGAGTTCGCCCAGTCGTAAATGCACCACCCCAGCTGTGCTTTCTTGATGTTATTCTGGCCCAAGTTTTTCGCGTTCCGCATTCCTCGTCCCGCGTGCCCGGTTTTCGCGGTACGCGCAACTCTCAGGCAGCCAGTCGACCTGGCGGACAATGGCCGGTGTCAACTTGACGCACCCCTCACCAACCTCCAGGCGTTTATGATAGACGCGGCACTCCCTGCTGACAATGTCGAGGTGACGGCAGGGCACCCTGGTGGTCTGCAATCGCCCGCTTCGGTCGGCGGATTTTTCAAAACAGCAGAGCCCGCAGCGCTTGCAGGTCTCTTCCCAGTCGTCCATCAGTTCGGCAGCGAGACGGTAATCCGCTGCTGGGTGCGCTGGACCCGGGTTGGGCCGGCCCCGTCGATCACCTGCCAGAAGAGTTTGGCAACCGGATGCTCGGTAGCGGCAACCGGATCTTTTTCCTGCTGATTCCAGGCCTCGGCCAGCTCGGCAGTTCGTTCGGGACTCTGATCACCGAGACCGACGGCGAGGAAGGGTGGAACGTCATCAGTTGCATAGGGATCAATCGGTTCTCTCATCGACACGAGGATCGGACCGTTTGGCAGACCTGCGCCGAGCCCCAGTCGTCTGAGATAGGTGTCGTTGAGCTTGAAATCATATGGCTGGCGACCCAGGCTGACCAGCGATTGAGGCTTTTCCACCGGCACCAGGAAGCGGTTTGCCAGGGC
>JBFLJZ010000213.1:0-8254 GCA_040882925.1 Desulfuromonadales bacterium | reverse complement strand
TCCTTGCGGCCATCGGCAGCACGAGTTCTAGCCAAGGCCGACCTGGTGGTCTGGATCGGCCCGCAGTTGGAGTCATTTTTGGAGAAATCACTTGAAACCTTAGGTAAGAACGCGCAAAAGCTGGAATTACTGCAGGTTGTTGAAGGTCCGTTGCTGGAGATACGCGAAGGAGGGGCTTGGGAAAGCGGTCATCACGCGCATGAGGCAAAGCACCATGACCATGAAGCAGGACTCCACGACCATGAAAACGGCGGACATCCAGATGAGGTCAATCCGCACATCTGGCTGAGCCCCCTGCTGGCCAAGCAGATCGTCTCGAGTACTGCTCGTGTATTGAGCGAACTCGACCCCACGCACCAACAGCGTTATGCTGAGAACTCCTCCCGAATGCGACAGCGTCTCACCAGGCTGCACAATGAATTAATCAATCGGCTGGCCCCAGTCAACACGATTCCCTACATTGTCTTTCATGATGCCTATCACTATTTTGAACATACCTACGGTCTCAATGCCGTCGGCTCAATCACCGTCGATGCCGAGAGAGCACCAGGGGCCAAACGGATTGCCGATATCCGCGCCAAGATCAAAGCTCTGCAGGCCCGCTGTGTGTTCAGCGAACCCCAGTTCGAATCACGCCTGGCTCAAACTGTGATCGAAGGCACCGGTGCCCGCACTGGCGTCCTTGATCCCTTGGGCGCTGACCTTGCCGAAGGAGAAGACAGTTACTTTATTCTTTTGCATAATCTTGCAGACAACCTGATAACAGGGGTTCGTTAAAACAGCGAAAAGAGCGGCTCGCTCAGGTGAGTGCTGCGGCAGACCGGGCAGCGTCCCGGCCTGGTCAGGCGTTCACGTTTTTGAAAAACAAAGCAGCAATCGAGACAGCGCGGCGGCGTCAGCTGCAGGCGTCGGGCGCTGTTCTTCAGGCTTTTTTGCAGATGCCGCAGATGACCGGTGACTTCGCGTTCGCTGAGGCCAACCCTCTGCGAAAGGTCCCGGGCAGAAAGCGGGCCCTCGGCAAGCGCCTGCAAAATCATTTCACGGGGAGTCCGTTGCCGTTGCGGCGGGGGCGGCGGTTCGGTCATCTGCAGAGGGCCATCCAGGAACTCATTGATCACCCTTGATATACTTCTTCAGCTGCTTGATGACAAAATCCTTTTCTTCCAGAGACGCCTTGACCAGGTCACCGATTGACACCAGGCCGACCAGTCGGCCTTTTTCCATGACCGGTAGATGACGACAACGATTTTCCGTCATGATCACCATGGCCTCATCGACTGTCACTTCCGGCGTCACATAGCAGATCTCCTCCGACATCGCCTGATGCACGAATGCCCTGTGGGAACAGCGGCCTTCGAGGTCAACTTTGCGCACGTGATCCCGTTCGGTAAACACCCCGACGACCTTGTCCTGGTCAATCACGACCAGGCCGCCGATGCCAGCCTCGGCCATGACCTTCAAGGCATCGTAGATCGTTGCATCCGGCGCGATGCTGTGGACTTCACGGCCTTTCAGTTTTAATATCTGTGCGATCGATTTCGTCATACCGGCTCCCTGTTGACCAAGTTGATTCACTGACAAAGTTTAGCAAAAAACCAGACAAATTAAAGTCTAAACGACATCGCTTATACAGCATTCGAGGAATCGGGTCTTTCTCCGGTGACCGCCCGACGGCAGAAGAATCTGTCTTCCAGCATGATTTCAAATTCGGCCAGGGCAATTTCATCGATACCGAGAAATTGCGCTTCTGCCGTTGTCGGCAAAGCCATGTCAGGGTTCTTATCCAGCCCCAGGCCGATCTTGCGGCAGCCACTATTCGCCAGCCTGACCAGTGCGGTCATGGTGTTCTGGGGCTCAAACTCCTCGGCATGATGCTCCAAGACGACGGTCCGGTAAACCTCTGGCAGGTGCCATTCATCAAACAGGCGCAAACCCTGCTCGACGTGCATCGTCGAAAGAACTTCCCGCACCAGCGACGCGGAAAGCGCCATATCAGGATCGCTGCCGCTGACGACTGTTTGCAGGGCTGCAAGGAGAACGAACTTGCCGATATCGTGCAGTAACCCGGCGAAATAGGCATGCTCGGCCAGCGGCACATAGTCACACCGCCTGGCCAGCCATCTGGCGCCGAGGGCGCACCCCTGGGCATGTTGCCAGAGGCCGGGCAAATAACTTGAGACCAGTTTCCCCCCGGCATGGTGATCGCTGTTGCGACAGGTTTCTTGAACAATCCGGAGAGCCTGGTCGTGACCGAGGCGGGTCACCGTTTCCTCGATCGACAAGGTTTTCGGCAGCCCGGCATAAAAAGAGGTGTTTGCGGCACGCAATAACCTGCAGACCAACGCAGGGTCCTTGCCAACCAACGGCCAAAGCCGGTTTGAACGGAGATCATTATTTGCGAGATATGCCATGACCTGGCCGAACAATTGCGGATGCACCGGCAAACGCACCCGGTCGGCAGCAATCATTTCTGTGATTATTTCCGCCAGCGCTCTATTGGCCAAAACTATTCTCCAAGTAAACGCCGCAACTCATGCAACGGGCGCGGCTTGGCCGAGCGGGGCAACCGGCGCAAAACCTCCGGCAAGGCAACCTCACCACGAGCCGCCTTGGCAATCCCATCTTCGAACAGGGTCACCAGGCCGGCGGTTTCGATGCTGAGCCGGCGGAGTTCCTGTACCGTCTTGCGGGCGAGAAGAGCTTCCTTGACATCTTCATTCAGGGTCAGCAGCTCAAAAATCCCGACCCGACCTGCGTAACCTGTAAAACGGCAGGCTGGACAGCCCTGTCCGATCCGCAGGTTGGCTCCGGCGAGGTCACCGTGGGTGTAGCCGAGGCGGCGATACTCATCAGGTGTCGGCGAATAAGTAACGGCACAATGCCGACAAACCCTGCGCAACAGGCGCTGGGCAAGCATCCCGGTCACTGTCGAAGCGATCAGAAATGCCTCGATGCCCATATTCAAAAGCCGCAGCAGGCCGCCTAGAGTATCTTCGGTGTGAAAGGTCGTCAGCACCAGGTGTCCGGTTAACGCTGCCTGAATCGCCGTCTCGGCGGAAAAGCTGTCACGCACTTCACCCATGACGATAATGTCCGGGTCCTGGCGAACGATGTGACGCAGTGTTTCGGTGAAGGTCAAACCGATTTTCGGATTGATCGAGCACTGCGAGATGCCGTCGATCAGATATTCGACCGGCTCCTCGGCAGTTATGATGCTCGCCTCAAGATCGTTGAGATGATTGACGCAGCTGTACAGGGTGGTGGTTTTGCCGGCCCCGGTCGGACCTGTGACCACGATGATGCCGCTTGGCGAAGCAAGGGCGTCCTCGCGAAATTTCCGCAGCATGCGCCGCGCCATGCCGATATCCTCCAGGTCAAGTAATTCACCCTTCTTGTTCATCAGCCGCAACACGGCCTTCTCACCGTAAACAGTCACGTAAAAAGAGACGCGCAGGTCGAGAGACAGACCGGTGGCCGCACTCTCGTACAGGATACGTCCATCCTGATGACGACGACGTTCGGCGATATCCGCCTTGGCCATGACTTTCAGACGCGTTGCAATCGGCTTCGCCAAATCGAGGCTGATCTCCTTGTGAACACCGAGCACCCCGTCACGCCGGAAACGGATGCGCAGGCGGTCTTTCATCGGTTCGACGTGAATGTCGCTGACACCCTGCTGCACCGCTTCATCAAACAGGCCGTTGACGATCCCGATGATCGTCGAATCGTCAGCCACTTCTGCCGCACTACGCCTGGCGCCACGGCGATGCAGTTCGATAACTTGACGGATCGTCTGGCGGGTTCCGATGGCCGGTATAATTTTACGGCCGAAGACCCGGTCCGCGGCTTCATGGTCTTCCAGATCGAGAGGGTCGGCAAAGGCGATCACAATATGATCGTTTTTCTTTGCCACTGGGATAAAAGAGTGTCGGCACAAAACCTTGGCAGGAACCCGCGCCAGCAAGCCACGGTCAATCTCAGCGAAGACCGGTTCGACAAAAGGGTAGCCGAGCTTGGTCGCCAGCACCTCCATCAGACGATGTTCGTCGATAAACCCGTATTCGACAAGCACAGCGCCGAGCTTTTTTGCTTTGTTCTCCTGCTGGATGGACAAGGCTGCATCGAGTTCGTTCTGGCGAATATGGCCCAGTTCGACCAGCAATGCACCGATCCGGATGTTGAGACACTGTTTTTTCAGGACCTGGTTGAGCTGACGGTTGGTCAGCAGCGATAATTCGCGGAAGATCTCTATCAGCGACCGGTCGGAAACCAGCTTATTCTGCACGCGCCTGGCGTAGTTCAGTTGCGTTTCGGTCACCAGGCCTTGTTCAACCAGAAGGCGGGCGATGGCATCTCCGCCTGCGCAACCCGGGGACGGATCGACAGACGGCAGCTTCTGTTGCGGGTTGTACAAGACAGGGGGGATCGGTTCGGCCATGACATCATTCCATTACATAAAAATAACAAGTTCAAACAGACTAACATATCTTGCCCCGTGCGCAAATTTTTAGCCGGCTACGGCAGCAGAAGGCGCAAAGCAAACACCAGAACAGTGATGATGACAAAGCGCTTGATCCATTCATGGCCCTTCTTCACCGCGTAATGCGTGGCGATCCAGCCGCCCACGGAATTTCCGCCGGCGAGGGACAAGCCGAGGACATAGTCAACCTGGCCGTGCAAAACAAACACGCCGAGAGCAACCGCGGTAAAGGCGAAAATGACCAGGACCTTCACCGCGTTGATGCGGACCAGGTCCAGACCGTGGACAAGCAGTGCCGTAATGATCAGAAAGCCGACTCCGGCCTGCACAAAGCCACCGTAGAGGCCGACACCGAAAAAACTGACAATCAGCACCAGCGTGCGCATGGGCGTCATCGGCATTTCCTGGCGACGGAAGCGCTGCATCGGATCGAACACCATAAACAGCAAGACCCCGACCATGATCAGCGCAAGCAAGCGGCGAAACAGCATCTCATCGACGTTGATCGCCAGATTGGCACCGAGGTAGCTGCCGAGCAACGCCGGCGGCATGCAGAGCAGGGCCAGGCGAATCGGGAAGACCCCCTGACGCTTGAATCCGGTAATGGCAAAGATGTTCTGGCAGAAGATCGCAACGCGATTGGTGCCGTTGGCGGTCGCCGCCGGCAGGCCGAAAAAGATCAGTAACGGCAGGGTCAACAGCGATCCGCCGCCAGCCAGGACATTGAGGAAGCCGGCGATCACGCCAACCAGGGCTAACGCCGGAATCTGCCAGAAGTAAGGATCGATCATGCCGATGTCAACTCCAGGAGGTCAAGGAGCACCTCGCCGGCCATGGTCAGGCCGAAAAGCGGTGGGACGACTGATGAACTGCCGAGGGGCGCCCGCCGGGTCTGGTAATGGTCTACAGCTTTGGCGGCAGGCTCCCGGCGACCATCGCTCAGCGACCGGAATTCCTCGGTCGAGTAAACCGCCTTGACGCCGGCGCTGATGCCGCGACGGCGCAGCTCCCGGCGAATGATTCTGGCCAGTCGGCAACTTCGGGTGTCCGCCAGGTCGGCAACCAGGATTCGGGTCGGGTCAAGTTTGTTGGCAGCCCCCATCGACGAAATGATCGGCAGCTGGTCGACAACGCAGGCTTCGATCAGGTGAATCTTGGCCGTAATATGGTCGATGCAGTCAAGCACGTAATCGTACCCGCGCTGTAATAATTCCGAGGAGTTGTCCAGGTCGTAGAAGGCCTGTAACGGCTCGATCTGAGCGTCGGGATTGATGGCGCGGCAGCGCTCGGCCATGACCAGGACTTTCGGCTGACCGACCGTGCCATTATGGGCATGAATCTGCCGGTTGCAGTTGGTGATGTCGATCTGGTCAAAATCGACCAGGGTGAGGCGGCCGACACCGCCGCGGACCAGCGCCTCAACAGCATAGCTGCCGACTCCGCCGAGGCCGAAGACGGCCACGGATTTACCGCTCAGGCATGTCAGGCCACCCTCACCGTACAGCAGTTCCAGGCGCGCAAAGCGATGTGGTTGCGTCATCTGCCTCTCCAAAAGTCGAACTCGGGCAAATCTAGCATGAAGATCGATAGGAGGGAAGCATGCAGCAAACCGTCCTGTGTGTTCGGGCAACCGCCTTCATTCTCAAGCAATCTGGAGCAATCTTTTGGCATTCGCCGTCGTCACACACAGCGTCTCCTCGAGACTCCAGCTGCGCAGCGCCGCAACTTTTGCTGCAACCAGCGCCAAGAATGCCGGACGATTCGATGCGCCACGATGCGGTTCAGGCGCCAGGTCGGGGGCATCGGTCTCGAGCACCAGGGCTGTCGCGGGCACCGCCCGGACGACCTCCGGCAGGCGCCGGGCTCCCGGCCAGGTTACCACACCGCCGATGCCGAGCAGAAACCCGGCATCAATGATTCTTTGCGCTGTCTCGACACTGCCGGAGAAAGCGTGGAAAACGCCGCCGACCTGACCAGCATCTTCACGCTGGATGATTTGCAGGACCCGTTCGATCCTTCCGCGAGCATGGATCAGCAGCGGTTTGTCCGCCTCCCTGGCCAGTTGGATCATTGCGACAAACACGTCCTCCTGCACCGGCCAAGGGACGTCAGCCTGCCGATCGAGGCCGACCTCGCCGACCGCAACCGCCCGGGGATGGGCCAGAAGATTACGCAGTTCTGCAGTGGTTTCCGGTTGCAACCGGTCCGCTGACATCGGGTGAATCCCCGGTGCGGAATAGACGCCGGGATAGCTCTCGGCGAGGGCCTCGATCCTTGCCCAGCCGTCCGGTGAGACGCCCGGCACGATCCAGCTATCAATACCGGCGGCCCTGGCTTCATCCAGAACCCGCTCCGGGTCATCGAAAGCGTCGAGGTGAAGATGTGTATCAAAGGCCTTGATCATGGCCTGCAGATCGTACCACAAGCTTTATCGGGCAAACAATCTTCGTCTTCTGCCTGTGGTTGTGGGCCGTATCTGATAAGCACGGGCATATTTTCCCGCCTGTAGAGGCCTGTCTGCAGACGTTTGCATAAGCCAGCAGCACAAATGTCGCTCAGCAGGCAGAGTTCGACCAGAAGATTTTTCGATCGGGCCTCCCTGTGCAGGTCCTGTTGAAGGCTCCTTTTTTTTATTGTGTTGGGCAAAAAAGAGCAACAAAAGGCCGGCAAAAGATGCTGGCGCTCAATATTTGGCACCTCAAAAGCGTTAAATGTCCCTGTTGATCTCGTTTTCAGCAAAAAATGCTTTTAATAAAACGGGGTTTGTTTTAGGATATTGAGCCTATATTTATCAATTCTGGTTTTATTAACCCCATAAAGGAGCCGTCAACATGAAACGTTTGTCTTTACTGGTAATGACTCTTTGTCTCACCCTGGTATTCGGTGTCGGTGGAGGACTCGCCGAAGAGAAAAAAGACCCTCTGGCAGCCTGGAAGGCCACGTTTGACCCGAGCGGAGCCGAATACACCTACATCCTGTCGAATATCTCCCACCCGGTCATTGAAGGTGTCGGTTTCGGTTATCGCCTGCGCGACCGTGTCTGGGAAGACTCCAAAGGACGCCTGTATGTCGACTTCCGTCCCCTCGCCCAACTGGGCGGTGAAAAAGACGTTATCAACAAGCTCAAGCTCGGCGCCGTGCATGGCATGCTGAGCTCTTCGGTTGCTGCCGCAAACGTCGCTGACACCCTCGGCATCGTCAACCTCCCCTATGTCGTCGACACCTTTGACAAGCTCGACAAGTTCCGCAACACGCCCGAACTCTGGCAGCCCTTTTCCGTCAGTGCCCTGGGCAGCGGCATCATGACCGTTGACGTCACCGGTTACGGCCCCTACGGCTGGGCGACCACCGAGCCGGTCAACACCATTGCCGATGCCAAGAAGATCAACTTCCGCATCGCCCAGGCACCGGTCAACGCCGACTTCTACAAGGCCTGGGGCCTCAAATTTACCGTCATGCCGTGGCCGGACGTTCCCCAGGCCCTGCAAACCGGTGTCATCACCGGCCTTGACCACACCGCGATCGTCTGTAACATCACCAAGAAGTTCAACATCGCCAAGAACTTCACCGAGCTCGATTATGCCCAGGGCCTCTTCATCCATTTGATGAACAAGCGCTGGTTCGACAAACTGCCTTCCGACCTGCAGCAGGTCCTGATGACTGCTATCATCGAGGAAAGTGCCAAGACCCGCGAGTTGACTCGCAAGCAGCATGAAGATCAGGTCGCCAAGGCCAAAGAAGCCGGCGTGGCTTTCCACAAGCTCTCCGACGCCG
>JBFLJZ010000031.1:0-5283 GCA_040882925.1 Desulfuromonadales bacterium | reverse complement strand
TGGGAGAGTTCGCTGGAAACCGTCAAGATCAGCGCCATGGTTTTTGCCATTCTGATCGGTGCGACGGCATTCTCGATGGTCTTCACCTATACCGGTGGCGACTGGATCGTTGAAGACTTCATGATGAGCCTGCCGGGGGAAAAGTGGGGGTTCCTGATTCTCTCCATGCTGATCATCATGGTCCTGGGTTTTTTCATTGATTTCGTTGAAATTTCCTACATCGTCGTGCCAATCCTCGCACCGATCGCCGCCAACCTTGGCATCAACCCGGTCTGGTATGCGATCCTGGTGGCCATGAACCTGCAGACGTCTTTCCTGACCCCGCCGTTTGGCTTCAGCCTCTTCTACCTGAAAGGGGTCGCCCCGCCCGAGGTGCGAACCACCGATATCTATTACGGTGTGGCTCCGTTTATCACTTTGCAGGCAATTGTCCTCGGCATCCTGGTCGTGTTCCCCGAATGGTTCGGGTTCTCCGTTCACTAGAGACCATGGATATCCTCGGTATAGACATCGGCGGTTCAGGGATCAAGGGGGCACCGGTCGATCTGAACCAGGGAATTTTGGCCGCTGAACGCCTCAGAATCGCCACGCCGCAACCTGCCACACCCGAAGCTGTCGCCGAGACGGTCTGCAGAATCATCCGGCATTTCAACTGGAGCGGACCAATTGGCTGCGGTCTTCCATCCGTTGTCCAAAACGGGGTCGCCCGTACCGCGGCCAACATTGATTCAAGCTGGGTAGGGGCCGACGTGCGGACACTGCTGTCGCAAAGGGCCGGCTGTCCCGTGACCGTCATCAATGATGCGGATGCCGCCGGAATCGCTGAAATGAGGTTTGGGGTCGGCCGGGGCAGGCTAGGCACCATCCTGATGGTTACGGTTGGGACTGGCCTCGGCACCGCCCTTTTCAGGGATGGCGTCCTGGTCCCCAACACCGAACTTGGCCACCTGCTTCTGAACGGTACGGTTGCGGAGAAATATGCTTCTGCAGCCGTTCGCGAAGAACTGGGGTTATCGTACAGGAAATGGGCGAAAAGGTTCGACCTTTACCTGCACCGACTGCAAGCCCTGTTCTGGCCGGACCTGTTCATTATCGGCGGCGGCATCAGCAAGAGACACGAAAAGTTTTTTCCCTTTCTGACCATAGAAGCAGAATTCCAGCCGGCTGTCCTGCGCAACGAAGCCGGCATTGTCGGTGCAGCGATCGCAGCATGTGAATAAAGGCCATCGATGTCTTTGCAACCCGTCATGCTGCTAAGAGTATTCATCCCGTTTGCGCTGGGATATTTTCTCTCTTACCTGTTCCGCACCGTCAATGCAGTCATAGCGCCTGATCTGGTCCGCGACATCGGCGTCGACCCGGCCAGCCTGGGCCTGCTGACTTCCGCCTATTTCCTGACCTTTGCCGCCTTCCAACTGCCACTCGGAGTGTTGCTGGACCGCTATGGCCCGCGCCGGGTTGAGGCAGTGCTGTTGCTCTTCGCCGCCGCCGGAGCTTTCGCTTTCGCCCGCGCCGAGACGCTCACCGGGTTGCTGCTGGGCCGTGCGCTGATCGGACTCGGCGTCTCCGCCTGCCTCATGGCTGCATTCAAGGCCTTCACCCTCTGGTTTCCAGCAGAGAAGCTGCCACTGGCAAACGGGATCCAGATGATCTCCGGCGGCATTGGTGCTCTCGCTGCGTCAACCCCCGTCGAGCTGTCTCTCAAATTCACCGACTGGCGTGGAGTCTTTCTCATCCTCAGCGGACTGACGCTAGCCGCGGCCATATGCATTTTTTTGGTGGTCCCGGAGAAGCAAGGTTCGCGTTCGGGAGAAACGCTGCGTCAACAGCTGCAGGGTATCAGGCAGGTCTTTACCAGCAGGACATTCCGTTCGATTGCGCCGTGGGCGGTTGCCGCCCAGGCGGCTTACCTTTCGATCGCCGGTCTCTGGTCAGGCCCCTGGCTACGGGATATCGCCAATTATGACCGAATGACCATTGCCAATACCCTGATGGGCATTTCAATCGCCATGATCGCCGGTTACTTTGCCTTTGGTTCACTGGCCGAACGTCTGGCACGGCGGGGCATACGACCGATGACCGTCGCAGCGTCGGGCATGATCTGCTTCATGGTCGTTCAAGGCATGATTGTTCTGCAGATGGCGAAGGTGACCCTGATCCTCTGGTTGCTGTTCGGGTTCTTCGGCACAGCCTGTATCCTCCCCTATGCGGCTCTTTCGCAAAACTTTCCGCAACAGCTTTCCGGGCGGGTCAATACCGGATTGAATCTTTTGGTCTTTGTTGCGGCTTTCGCCGCACAGTGGGCAATCGGCCTGGTCATTGATTTCTGGCCGCAGACCGCTTCAGGCGGATACAGTGCTGCGGGCTACAGCAGCAGCTTTGGCCTGATTGTCATCCTGCAACTGGCAGGTGCCGCCTGGTATTTTCATGCAGCCACCCGGAGCAGGGCGTCTGCAAAGCGGTCGGCATGAGACACAAAGGCCATCAGAAACGGTCACTCCCCTTGTCTTTTCTGATCTGATCGTTTATATCTTGCATTTCGATCCGCAGTCCAGGCTGTCTCTCGATGATTAAACGTCTTGGGCCCATGATAACCTGAAGGAGTGTTCGCCATGCCGATGTCGGAGTCTTTCCAAAACCGCCTGTTTCCGATAGCAGAAGACCTTGCACAACACTACGGTACGCCTTTTCATATTTACGATGAAACCGGCATCCGCGACACCGGCCGCCAGCTTAACCAGGCTTTCGCTGCGATTGAGGGTTTCCGCGAATATTTTGCCGTCAAGGCTTTGCCGAACCCGCGAATCCTGGCGATTATGCAAGACCTCGGCTTCGGGTTCGATTGCAGCTCGATCCCGGAATTGATCTCGAGTCGTCAAATTGGTGCCCATGGTGAAGACATCATGTTCACATCAAACAATACGACCCAGGAAGAGTTTCTGGCCGCAGCGGCAGAGGGCGGCTGCATCATCAACCTCGACGACATCTCGCTGGTGGCAAAAGTTCCACAATTCCCCGAACTGGTCTGTTTTCGCTACAATCCCGGCCCGCGCCGTACCGGCAACGTGATAATCGGCAACCCGGTCGAAGCCAAGTACGGCATTACTCATGATCAGGTCATCTCTGCATACAAACTGGCCCTGGAAAGAGGGGCAAAGCGTTTCGGTATCCACACCATGGTGGCATCAAACGAAACGGACTACACCTATATCGTCGAAACCGCGCGTATGCTTCTGCAATTGGCCGAAATGGTCGAAGGGCAACTGGGCATCCGCTTTGAATTCCTCAATATCGGTGGCGGCCTGGGGATTCCTTACAAGCCGGAGGATTTGCCACTCGACCTGGACAAAATGTCCGGCGAGATCATTGATCTGTTTGCCGAGTACACATCGACGCATGGCTATGCCCCTCGCATGTACATGGAAAGCGGCCGCTGGATCACCGGACCGCACGGTGCACTCATAACCAGGGCAATCAACCACAAAACCATTTATCGCAAATACATCGGTGTCGACGCGTGCATGTCTTCCCTGATGCGCCCGGGGATGTATGAAGCCTATCACCATATTGACGTTATCGGCAAAATCGATCGGGACAAAACTGAAGTCTACGACGTCACGGGCTCGCTTTGTGAAAACAATGACAAGTTTGCCATCCAGCGCAAACTGCCGCCAATCCATGAAGGTGATCTGCTGGCGATCCACGACACGGGTGCACACGGTCATTCAATGGGATTTCAATACAACGGCCGGCTCCGCCCCAAGGAGCTGCTTTTACGCAGTGACGGGTCGGTAGAACTGATTCGTCGCGCCGAAAGCCTAGAGGATTACTTCAGCACTCTGAATTTCACCGCCGACGTGTTCCGAGCATGAACACACCTTGCTGCGCAACGGCACAATAGTGACATGCAGCGGCCGGTGCGTTATCACGGGCACAAAAAGTATGCGGAAAAATCGCGCTAGCGCCTCTAGGTAGAACGATGGCGGCAAAAGGGCTTTGCCCACGAGACATCCCTCGAGGGCTCCTGACACAGAGAGATTCATGACTGGTTTGCAGACATTGCTTATCGTGTTCATCCTTTTGGCGTCATCATATACCGGCCATACGGCGATTTATAAATACCGTGACAAGGATGGGCGGCTAAATTTCGTCGACGATCAAAACAGGATACCGGTCGAGTATCGTGACCAATCAAACACGCTTATCGAGACCGACGACGCCCTCGGCAGCTTTGATTTTCCATCCTCTGATCATGCTGACGACGCCCCGGCAGTTCGGCAACGGGAGGAGCTCCGCAGCGGCCCGAAAAGCAAGGCACGGCAAGCGTACCAGACTCCGATTGTCATCAAGGGCAATCGTGTTCTGGTGCCTGTTGAAGTCGCCATGGGCAATCGGACGGTGACGCTGTCACTGCTGCTGGATACCGGAGCCACGACCACCGTACTGCATCGCTCTTCGCTCTCCGAACTGGACTTGCCAAGCGGTAAACGCTTCGAGGCCAGGGTGGCCGGTGGTGGCACTGTCAATTCAAACAGGATCAGGTTCCGCCACATCAATGTCGGCCCCTTCCATATCAAAAAAGCGTCTGCCATGGTCATCAACCTGACGGGCAAGCCGCCATCATACGACGGCATGCTCGGAATGGATTTTCTGAAAAGCCATCCCTATCAAATCGATTTCGAAGCCCGGGTCATCCAATGGCAACCCGTCGATTGAATTGTTTTTTGCCAGAAGGCACATCCTCCCGAACAGCCTGGCCAGTTAAAAGGGAAAGACTCCGTATCAGCGCGTGCTCAAGCTCTTCGCCCCGCCGCCAAAGCCATGAATCTGATTTTACTGCACAAGCAAGACTATGTTGACACTGCTCGCGTCAGGCTGACCGGGCGCCGCTTTGCCCATATCCGCAACATCCTCTCTGCCGAACAGGGACAACATCTTCAGGTTGGTCTGCTCGGAGGCGAAATCGGCATCGGCATCGTATCCGGTCTGACGCAGGAGGCTGTGGAGTTGACCGTTGTGCTGCAGCATCAACCTCCGCAGCCGCTGCCAGTGACCGTGGTCATGGCGTTGCCGCGACCGAAGGTGTTCAAGCGTGTGCTGCAGGGCGTAGCAGCCATGGGAGTCAAGCGGATTATCCTGACGAGCAGCTGGCGGGTCGACAAGAGCTACTGGCAGAGTCCACTATTGACCCCGGGAAATCTGCACAAGCATCTGCTGCTCGGCTTGGAACAGGCACGCGATACCCAGCTCCCCAAGGTAGAAATCCAGCAACACTTCAAACCC
>JBFLJZ010000212.1:0-7720 GCA_040882925.1 Desulfuromonadales bacterium | reverse complement strand
GTCGCCCGGTGATGAGGTCAAGTTCAATCAATGACGTGCAACCGTTGCTTGTCAATGGCCGGCACTTGGTCAGTGCGGGTTTCATGCTACCCTTGGCATGGACCGGGGTGTTCAACTCGCCCGCATCGCTGACAACGCCTTGCACAACGGCCAGGTATCGCTTGTTCAACCCGCCTGTCATCAGACTCCGACCCAGCAGGCCGGCAGTTTTTTTCCCTTTGCCAAACAGGATGGCACCGGAAGTGCCCGCATCAAGCCGGTGGATCGGTGCGACCCGGAACCTCTCTCTGCGCAGGTGCAATAAATCCTGCAGACGTGATGACAGGTTATCATCGTGTCCTTGGGCATGGTGTACGGCCAGCCCGGAGGGTTTGTTGATGACCATGCAGTTTCTGTCCTCGTAGAGGATTGCAGCAGGTTGAACGGGTGAAAGGGCCAATAATTGCTGCCAGCGGACGGATGATTTTATCAAGATGCGGTCTTGATATTCAACTGTCCGATTGACATCGCCGACCCTATGATTGACGACAACCCGCTGCTTTTTGCAAAGTTGGCGCACAAAACCAATCGGCGCCGACGGCACCCTCACATTGATCGCTTCAGGCAGGAGCAGACCCGCCTCTCTGATGTTGACTCGCCACTCTGTCATGATCGTATCGACAAGATAACGGCTGGAACATTTCAGGGCAAGCTTGATGGCTGAAAAAGGCGGTCTGGGAGGTATTAAATCTGCTTTACAGCGTAGTCATAGCTTGCTAACATCACCGGCTACTCATGCAGAAGGTCAGGGCCGTCCCGTGATGGTTTCTGCGACTACCCCCATGCAAATAAAACGTATTGAAATTACAGGGTTTAAATCGTTTTTCGAGCGGACAATCCTCGATTTCGACGAAGGTATAACCTCGATTGTCGGCCCGAACGGCTGCGGCAAGAGCAATGTTGTCGATGCCATCCGCTGGGTGATGGGGGAGCAGAGTGCTCGCAACCTTCGCGGCAAGCTGATGGAAGATGTCATCTTCGGCGGCAGTGAAAACCGCAAGCCCCTCGGCATGGCCGAGGTCAGCCTGATCATGGACAATACGTCCGGGCTGGCTCCTGCGGCTTTCCACGAATATGCCGAGATACAGGTGACCAGGCGGCTCTATCGCAACGGCGAGAGCGATTACCTGCTGAACAAGACTCCCTGCCGACTGCTCGACATCACGGAACTTTTCATGGATACCGGGGTCGGTACGCGCGCCTATTCGATTATCGAGCAGGGCAAGATCGGCATGATCATCAATTCCAAACCCGAGGACCGCCGTGCACTGATCGAGGAAGCTGCCGGGGTGACCAAGTTCAAAGCCCGTAAAAAGACTGCTTTGCGAAAGATCGAAGCGACCCGCCAGAACCTGTTGCGTCTCAGTGACATTATCAGCGAAGTGCGCCGTCAGATGAACAGCCTCAAACGCCAGGCTCAGCGCGCCAGACGTTTTCGCGAGTTCCGAGAAGAACTTCGCGGACTGGAGCTGCAGTTCGGCCTGCGCCAGTACTCGGCACTGCAAACCAGAGCCGCGCAGGCCGATAGTTCGGCAGACGAGCAGACCGGGCAGGTTGATGCCGTGACCCGCCAGCTCGATCAGGCCGAGCTGGGACTCGAGCAGGTCCGCCTCGAGCACGACGAGCGTGATAAGGATGTCTCCCGGGCTCAGGAAAGCGTGTTCCATCTGACGGGTGAAATCCAGCGCATTGAAAGTCGCCTCGAATTCGGCGACCGGGAAGTCGAGTCACTCGACCGCCATCAGGAACGCATCGCTGCGGAACTGGCTGCGATTGACCGTCGCCTGGCAACTGCTGATGATGAAGAAGCAACGCTGAGTGATGCCCGCGAAGAACACGCCAGGGCGTTTGCCGAGGAAGAGGCGCGGCTCGCAGACAGTGAAGATGTGCTGCTCGACCTGACTGAACAGGAAGACACCCTGGGCAGCGAGTTGGAGCAGGCCCGCCAGAAGCTTTATCAGCTGTTGGCCGATCTGACCCGCATGAGCAGCCAGCAGGAAGAAGCCGGCCGACGTATGGCGGTCCTGGCAGACCTGATCGAGCGCAATCGCCATGAAGCGGTTGCAGTGACTGAACAACTCAAACTCCTGCACAACGACAGCAATAGCATTAGCTCGACCCTGGCATCGATTGAGCAAAAACGCAGCGACCTCATCGGCCACCGGCAGTCAACGCAGGAGCTCCAATCGATGTTAAAGGAGCAGGTCGAAGAGACTGAAAATCAACTCCTGCAGCGCCGTGAAGAACTCAGCCGGCAGCGTTCGCGGCTCGAGTCACTCGAGCAACTTGAGCGAAACCTGGAAGGCTACGCGCGTGGCGTCAAAACCCTGCTCGCCGAAGACCGTCACAAGTCGCACATGCAGGGGCTGGTCGCAGATATCCTCGATGTCCCGCCGAAATACGAAGCTGCGATCGAAGCCGTCCTTGGTGAACGTGTCCAGGCTCTTTTGCCTGAGCACCTCGACAATGTTGTCGACGCTCTTGCCTATCTGCGTGACAATCAAGGCCGCTGTACTTTTATGCTGCCGGAATGTCCGATCGACAATCCCCCGGAGTTTGTCGGCGGAGAACCCCTCGCTGGGCTCCTGAAGGTGCGTTCCGGTTTCCGGGATACGATTTCCCGTCTGCTTGCCGGGGCATATCTCGTTCCTGAGCTGAATAATTATTTTCGCGCACAGTTGCCGTTCGGCATCACCCTGGTGACCGAAGAAGGTCATGTCTTGACCTGCCGCGGTGAAGTCACAGGTGGCGGCCGCCAGGCGCTTGACCAGGGACTGCTGCATAAAAAGCGCGAGATGAAGGATTTGCAGAAGCAGGTCAAGATTCTCGACGCCGAAGTTGCCGAGTTGAATCAGCAACGGGACAAGTTGCGTGAAGAGACGATCGCGACAGATGTCGCCCTGCGCCAAGTGGAACAGGACCTGCATCAACAGGACATCCGCGTTCTCGACAGTCGCAAGGACCTTGACGGCATGATGCAGGAGGATGCCCGTCTCCGGGAGCGCATCGAGGTCTTGAGCCTGGAAGAGGCGCAACTGCACGACGAGCATGAAACCCTGCAGCAGACGCTGCAGACTTCAAACTCGTCTCGTCAGAGCGGTGAGATAGAAAAACACGAGCTTGAAGCACTTGTCGCGCGTATGCAGGACGAGTTGCTGGCCCTGCGTGAACGGACCAACGAGTCGCGTCATGGCGTGACCGGCTTGAAAGTCAGTTTGGCGAGTTTGCGGGAACGGGAAGAAGGCAGCCGGGCGGCCCTGGACCGCCTGATCACGCTTCGCGAGGAACTGCAGCAACGCCAGGAGACGCTCAGACAGGATGCCGTGGAGGCGGTCGAAACGCAGGCCAACTTGCGCAACGAAGCTAAAGAACTCAAAGCAGAGATGGAAATTCTCTATCGCAGGCGTGTTGAACAGGAACATTCACTCGCCGGCTTGCGTGAGCGTTTTGATGAGAGTCGCGAGGATATTGAAAAACGGGAAACAGGACTCCGACAACTTCGCAGCAGGACGCAGCAGTTGCGCGATGAGCTGTCGTCGCGACAAATGCAAAGCCGTGAATTGCAGCTGGAGATTGAACATATGTTGGAAGCGTTCCAGGAACGCTTCCGGATCGATCTGTCGAGTCCCGAGATCACAGAGAAGTATGACGAAGAGTTTGACGAGGCGACTGCCGAAGAGCGCCGCGAGTACCTGAATAAAAGAATCGATGAAATTGGCGAAGTCAACCTGATGGCAATCGATGAATACCAAGAACTGGAAGAGCGATACCTGTTCATGACCGAGCAACAGGAAGACCTGCAGAAGTCACTGGAGGGCCTGCAGTCGGCAATCGCCAAGATCAACCGGACCACCCGCAAGCGGTTTCGGGAGACTTTTGACCAGGTCAATGCCACGTTCCAGGAGCTTTTCCCGCGGCTGTTCAACGGCGGTCTGGCCGAATTGCGCCTGACAGATGAAAACGACCTGCTGGAGACCGGTATCGACGTCGTTGCCCAACCTCCGGGTAAAAAATTACAGAATGTGACGCTGCTCTCCGGTGGAGAGAAGGCCCTGACTGCCGTTGCCATGATTTTTTCCATCTTCCTCATCAAGCCGTCACCTTTCTGCCTGCTTGATGAAGTTGATGCGCCGCTGGATGACGCGAATATTGGACGTTTCAATGAAATCGTCAAGGATATGGCGGAATCCTCGCAGTTTATAATCATTACCCACAACAAGCGGACCATGGAGATCGCAGACAACCTTTACGGCATCACCATGGAAGAGCCTGGTGTGTCGAAGCTTGTCTCGGTCTGTATGAAAGAGGTCGCTTAGGGATGCCGTTCAAGACGCTGCTGAATGCGCTGGTCGAAAGTGTCCCGGGAGCCCAGGGAGCGATTATCGCTGACTGGGAAGGTGAGTCGGTCGAACAAGTCGGCATCATGGACGACTATGACCTCAAGGTCATTGGTGCACATAAAGGCCTTATCCTGCACAACATGCGTGAAGTGGTCGACCGTTTGGGTGATGGTGATCTGCGCGAGATTGTCATAACCACCCGGCAGGCACAAACCATGATCCTGCCCGTGACCGCAGAGTATTATCTGGTGTTGGCCATAGACCGCTCAGATATGCTGGGTCGTGCGCTGCTGGAAGCCCGACGTTGTATCCAGGCCCTGCACAAAGAAATTGTTTAAAAACAGCTGTAAAGCACTAGAGCTGTAAAGCGTTAGGGTTAAGCCTTATCGCCTTAAATCTTTGCGGCTTTATCGCATATAGTCTTATCATTTCTCTGGGATTGATCATGGAATTAGACGTTTGGTTGGATCAGATAGCCGAGTTTCTCGTCAACGTCGGTGTGCCTGCCGAGCAGGGACCCATGGCGGCCCTGACATTGATCTACCTGGGCCTGACGCTGCTGTCACTGCTCATCGTTGTCGCACTGTTGAGACGCAACCTGCGCTCCTCAAAAACCGCTGCAAAGGCAGATGAGCAGGTTGAACCTGCCGGGCAACCAGAAGCAGCCTCTCACGATGAGGAAACCGAAGCAACTAATGCCGACGCAGAGCTGATTGAACAAGAGCCCCCTCCGGTTGTTGAAGAGCCGGTCAACATGTACCAGCGCATCCGGGCCGGGTTGAACAAAACCCGCAGTTCCCTGGTGGGCCGGGTGGACGCGTTGCTCGGGACACACCCCCGCCTGGATGGAGAATTTCTCGAAGAGCTGGAAGAAATTCTGATCACGGCCGACTTCGGCATGCAGGCAACCCAGGAACTGGTGCAGGCCCTGACTGCAAGGTTGAAGGAAGTCGACCGAAATGATCCCGGCCAGTTGCGTGAAATCCTGGCTGAAGAGATCCGCGTCCGTCTGAAAGATGCCGGAGCGGATTGGCCCGTTCCGGAAAGGGCTCCACTGGTTATCATGGTCGTTGGCGTCAATGGCGTCGGCAAAACGACGACGATCGGCAAACTGGCAAAACAATTTACCGACCAGGGCAAAAAAGTCGTGCTCGGTGCGGCGGATACATTTCGCGCCGCAGCGGCCGAACAGCTTGAAGTGTGGGGAAAACGCTCCGGTGCGGATGTCATCCGTCACCAGGAGGGTGCCGACCCCGGCGCAGTGGCATACGATGCGGTCAAGGCGGCTGTCGCTCGCCAGGCGGATGTCCTGATCCTTGATACGGCCGGACGCTTGCATACCAAGGTTAATCTCATGGAGGAGCTGAAGAAGATTCGCCGCATCGCTGAGCGTGAAGTCGCCGGTGCGCCACACGAGACCCTGCTGGTCCTTGATGCGACGACCGGCCAGAATGCGTTGATTCAGGCGAAAATGTTCCAGCAAGCGGTTGAAGTTTCCGGGATCGCCCTGACCAAACTCGATGGCACCGCCAAGGGCGGTATCGTCGTCGCGATCAGTTCGCAACTCGATCTGCCGGTGCGCCTGATCGGCGTCGGTGAAGGTGTTGCCGACCTGCGGCCCTTCAAAGCCGATGAATTTGTCGCAGCCCTGTTTGCTAACAATTGAGATCGCTTGACTTTTTGCGATCTTTGACCTAGTCTTGAAGGACTAAGAACAGGGAGCTGAACGTGTCTTTGGAATCGCTTGCGCGGCTGGAAAAACTTGTTGATCGTTTGCTGGCTGAGCGGGTCGAGATGCAAGAGCGTAATCGGGCCCTCAGCGACGAATGTGATCGTTTGGTCCAAGATCGCACCCGGGTCAGCAATGAACTGGATAAACTGCTTGACAAGCTGGAGCGCCTGGAAGGAAAAGATTGATGAAGCAGAGCGTTCAAGTTTCCATCCTGGGCCAACAGTTCAACCTCAGGAGCGACGCGCCTCCTGAACAGGTCCACCGGGTCGCCAGATTCGTTGAGGATCAAATCAGCCAGGTCACCGCGAGTGGCCGTACGATCGATTCGCTTCAGGCCGCGATCCTGGCCCTGCTTAACGTGTCGGCAGCTCACCTGGAAGGCGCTCAGGCGTCGAACGCCGCCGATACAGATGATGCGTCGCGGCGCTTGAGCCTGATGATAGAGAAGATCGAAACCGCCCTGGATTGATAGCCCTTGCTTTGCATCGCGGGCTCAACGGGGTTAACATAAGCATCTCCGCACGGGGATTTGAAGATAGATTGGCTGACGGTATTGTCGCCCCAAATCGGGCGTTTAGAAAAAACGACGCAAAAAATGCGCATCAAAATTATGCAACCAGGAACTCCAGAATTTTATGCACAGCCCTGCCTGTGGTCCGACCGACTGCGGCCAGGCTGTACGGGGAGCGCTCGGCAGGTATAATCTGATGCGGCAGAATGCGCCGTGTACCTACCTTACTATCTGATCTATCCATCCTACCGTCCGGAGGTCTCGTGTCACGAGGTCTCTGCGCATGCCAAAACGATCAATCAGAGCACAGTTCCTGGCTCAACGGAAAGCGCTGCCGCAAGACCGGTGTGACAAGCTTAGCGAGCAGATACAAAAGAAATTTCTTTGCTCGGAGTTGTTTGCCGAAGTGAAATTTCTGGCCCTGTACTGTGCTGTCCACAACGAGGTGTCGACAGACATGGTCGGCAATCAAGCTCTTGCCGCCGGCAAGCGAGTCGCTTACCCTCGCGTTGCTGGTGAAAACCTCGAATTTGCCGAGGTTGCCAGTCTCGATGACCTGGCTCCGGGGGCCTTCACGGTTCCCGAACCGGTGGCAGGTAATCGGGTGGAGCTCGGTGCGCTGGACCTGGTGGTCGTTCCGGGAATCGTGTTTGATCGGACCGGCCACCGTCTCGGCTACGGCCGTGGCTACTATGACAGGGCGCTGGAAATGTGCCGGCCGGATTGTCAGAAAGTCGGCTTTGCATACGACTTTCAGGTCATCGGCACACTGCCGATTATGGAAGAACACGACCGGACTTTGTCCGTGCTCATGACTGAGCAGAGAAGGTTGAACTTCACCAACAGATGACACTCAACAGAGGGCCGGGTGTCAGACGAAAAATAATGCCACCAGGGAGGTGACAGCTTTGAAGATAGAACTGACTTTATTACTGACCTTTGCCGGCTTGATTGTCGGCGGATTCATCGGCGCGATCATGCGTGCCAGGGCGTCCGGATCGAAGTTTGCGAATGCCGAGCGAGAAGCTGCACAGATCGTCGAAAACGCTAAGAAAGAAGCTGAGACCATTATCAAGGAAGCTGACATCCAGTCCAAGG
>JBFLJZ010000211.1:0-6885 GCA_040882925.1 Desulfuromonadales bacterium | reverse complement strand
TAACTTGAAATCCGTTTTCATTTGGATGTTGCTATGGGTCGGACACAAACGAAAGACAAGTTCAAAGAGTTCATGCTCGACAAGGGCTTGAAGTCAACCCGCCAACGAGAAGTCATTCTCGATGAGTTCCTGCGTGTGGGATCTCACATTTCAACCGAAGAACTTTACCTGCGCCTGCGCAGGAAAACCCCCCAGATCGGTTATGCGACCGTGCACAGGACCTTGAAGCTGTTTGCCGAGTGCGGTATCGCCGAACAACGTCATTTCGGTGATGGCCAGGCACGTTACGAAGCCAGCGACCTGGATGAACACCATGACCACCTGATCTGCGTCACCTGCGGCAAAATTGTTGAATTCGAGGATCCACGCATTGAACGACTCCAGGAAGAAGTCGCCCGACAACACGGGTTTTCCATTGAACGCCATCGTCTCGAGCTTTATGGCTGCTGCGAGTCGTGCCGTTGATCATCTTTAACAATCAAACTTAACCCTGTCCCCGGTCAAGAGCAGGAAGGCAGTACGTCTATTTATGCAGAAAGAGATGCAGGCTGAGAAGAAAATCATTCTGGTTGGCAGTCCGAACGTCGGCAAAAGCGTGGTTTTCAATACCTTGACCGGAAGTTATACCACCGTCTCGAACTATCCGGGAACGTCCGTTGAAGTGTCACGTGGGCAGTGCCGGGTCGGTGCTGAAAACTACACCGTCCTGGATACCCCCGGAATGTACTCGCTGCTGCCGATTACCGAGGAAGAAAGCGTTGCCAGACGGATTCTTCTCGAGGAGTCGCCGCACGTCGTGCTGCACGTGGTCGATGCCCGTAACCTCGAGCGGATGCTGCCGATGACACTGCAGCTGATCGAAGCCGGGTTACCCGTGATGTTGCTGGTTAACATCATGGATGAAGCAGAACGTATCAATATGCAGATTGATATCTCTTTGCTGCAGGAAAAACTGCAGATCCCTGTGGTTGGCGGTGCCCTCGGACGGGCTAAAAGAGGTCTCTGGGAGCTGCGCGATGCCATCCGGGATTATCAACCCCGGCAGGCGACGTTTGCTTATGCCCCGGACCTCGAAAAAGATATCAGTTCAATCAGCCTGCTGATGCAGGGGGAGTATATACTGCACAAACGCTGCCTGGCCCTGTTGCTCCTGCAGCGCGATGAAGAGATCTCACAGCGGGTCCGGGAGCGCGAAGCCGACCGGTACTCCAGCGTCGAAAATGCCGTGAATGATATCGTGTTCGCCAGGCGTGTCGACCTGCACTTGCGAATCAGCCTGGAACGCAAACGGATCTGCAAAGGGCTTCTCGATGGGGTCGTTACGCAACAGGAAGGTGGCCGCCCGGCCTTTGCCGAACGATTCTCCCGCTGGACCATGAACCCCTGGACCGGTGTGCCGCTTCTGCTCATCGTCCTTTACTTCGGTCTCTACCAGTTTGTCGGCGGTTTCGGTGCCGGGACCATCGTTGATTTCCTTGAAGGGACCATCTTTGAAGAGCATCTCAACCCGTTGGTCATCGGCTGGTGCGAACGCTATATTCCATGGTCCTGGCTGAATGAACTGTTGGTCGGTGAATACGGGCTCTTCACTTTGGGGGTCCGCTATGCCGTCGCCATCATCCTGCCGATCGTCGGGACCTTCTTTATCGCTTTTGCCGTGATTGAGGACAGCGGCTACTTTCCGCGCCTGGCCATGTTGGTTGACCGGATATTCAAGAAGATCGGTCTGAATGGCCGGGCGGTCATCCCGATGGTCCTCGGCTTCGGCTGCGATACCATGGCAACCGTGGTGACCCGGACCTTGGAATCGACCCGTGAACGAGTCATCGCGACCCTCCTGCTGGCCCTGGCGATTCCGTGCAGTGCCCAGATGGGGGTCATCCTCGGGCTGCTTTCGGGCGTTCCCGGTGCCTTGCTGGTCTGGCTCGGCACGCTGGTCGGTATCTTTTTGGTCGTCGGCCTGCTGGCCGCCCAGGTCATGCCGGGCGAAAGGCCGATGTTCTACATGGAAATCCCGCCGATGCGCCTGCCACAGATGCAGAATGTCCTGGTCAAGACGCTGACCCGCATGCAGTGGTATTTTCTGGAGATCTTCCCTCTTTTCATGATCGCATCGGTGCTGCTTTGGGCAGGCAAACTCAGCGGTGCCCTGGCATGGCTCGTTGATGCATTAAACCCGGTGATGCGCATGCTCGGTTTGCCGATGGAGGCCTCCGCCGCTTTTATCCTGGGATTCTTCCGGCGCGACTTCGGTGCAGCGGGACTTTATGACCTGCATACTGAAGGCTTGCTCGACCCGGTCCAGCTGACCGTCGCCGCAGTGACCCTCACCCTGTTCGTGCCTTGTGTCGCGCAATTCCTCGTCATGCAAAAGGAACGCGGCTGGAAAACTTCATTGACGATATTCTTCATCGTCACCAGTCTGGCCTTTGCGGTTGGCTGGTCGCTTAACCAGGTATTGCTGGTGACCGGGGTGCTGACGTGAAATGCACCTTCTGCGACAATCAGTTGTCCGCTGACATGCTCCGGGAAAAAGGTTGCGGTGCCTGCCTGGGTGGCTGTCGGAAAATTCACTGCCCTTATTGTGGGCAGGAAAACCCGCTTGTACCGGAGTTGCTCGAAAAACTCGTAAAAGATGATAGATCTGTAACCAAGAAAGGAAAGACAGAATGAACGTCTCGCCGAAGGCGGAAGAGATTCTCGAGTCGTTATGGATTGTCACTGAAGAGAAGGGTGAAAATGCCGCCCATTTTGATGCTTTGCAGATTGACCAGGACGACGAAGCCCTGGCGGAACTGGTTGGTCTGGCTTATGTCGAAGTTCGTGGCGAGCGTGTCCACCTGCGCCGGGAAGGGCGCGCCGAGGCCCGCATGACGGTGCGACGGCATCGACTGGCCGAGCGCCTGATGATGGATATCCTCGATATCAAAGGCAGAAGCGGTGATGAGCGTGCCTGCGAATTCGAGCATTTGCTGCACCACGGGGTCGATACCAAGATCTGTGCCCTGCTGAACCATCCGACCACCTGCCCGCACGGTAAGCCAATCCCACCCGGGAGCTGCTGTGAACAGGCCCGCCAGGAAGGTGACGTCGGTGTGGTGGCTCTCACCGAGCTGAAGGCGGGAGAACGTGGGGAAATCGCCTATCTTTCGGCAACCGATGCCGGCAAGATGCAGAAGCTGATGAGCATGGGCGTCCTGCCCGGCAGCGACCTCGAGGTGACCCGGACCTTTCCGACTTATATCTTCAAGGTCGGCCATTCCGAGTTTGCTGTCGATGATGACCTGGCCCGAGAGATTTTTGTCCGAAAGGTTTGATCTGCCAACGGTATTATCCCTTGCAACACGCCATGTGATTCCCTATAGTTGATAAACTTCTCACTATGCTTCACGGGCAGGGGGAGCGTCTGCTGGAAGCTGCATCTGAAATCAAGGAGGAATGCGTGGAAATCCTGGGAATCGATATCGGTTTTGGGTTTACGAAGGCGACTGACGGCAAGCGGGATCTGGTTTTCAAGTCTGTCCTCGGCGAAGCGACCGACATCCAGTTCAGAGAAGAAATGATTGCCGCAGGCGATATTGACGAGAACCACCTGCAGGTTGAAATTGACGGCAAATCTTACTTCGTCGGTGAACTCGCCGAGCGCCAGAGCAATGTCCGGTTCTTCACCCTTGATCAAGGACAGTTTATCGCCAAGTTTGCCAAGGTCTTCGCCTTGTCCGCCGCAGCACAGCTGGTCAAAGGGTTTGTACCGATCAACCTGGTCACCGGACTGCCGATCGGCTACTACCGCGAGTTCAAGGACGAACTGGCCAAGCTACTGATCGGCGAGCACCAAGTGACCCTGGTCGATGCCTCCGGCAAGCGGGAAGAGAAATCCATCAGCGTTAACAAGGTCAGAGTTGTACCTCAGCCTTTCGGTTCCCTCTTCAACCAGATGCTTAATGACCTCGGCGAGATGAGCGACAAACGTCTTGTCAAGGAAAAGATCGGCATCATCGATGTCGGTTTTCGCACATCCGATTACACTATTTCTGACAAGATGCGCTATTCCGAGCGCGGCAGCCGCACAACCGACTCGGGTATCGCCAGGGCGTTCAACGTAATCGCCACAAAGCTTCGCGAAGGCAGCGGTGTCAACATCGAGCTCTACCGGCTTTACGAAGCGATCGACAGAGGTATGATCAAGATCCGCGGCAAGGAATACGATTTGAAAAATGTCACCGAACAAATATTCAGTCAACTGGCGACCTCAATTGCCAATGAAGTCGACCGGCTCTGGGTCGATGACTGGGATATTGATGCCATGATCATCACCGGCGGCGGTGGCGCGGTGCTGGCGAAACATCTCAAGCCGCTCCTCAACGGTGTCATCTTGGAAACCGACCCCGAGGAGGATATGCGCCTGTACAATGTGCGCGGCTATCGCAAGTTCGGCCAACATCTCTGGGCGCGAGGCGACGCGCCTCAGGACCCGGAAACTGCAAAAACCAAATAAAGCGTTCACGCCTCCGCCAGCGGGGGCGTTTTTATTCCAGAGAGCCTCCAGGCTCCGGAGATTGCCCCCAGCGACATGAGTCATTTTGACCTCAGCGATATTCTTGACCTGTTGCAAAAGCATGCCAGCCGTCCGCTGAGCCTTAGAGAGATCCAGGAGACCCTGGACCTGAGCGCCGGCGAACGCAAAGACCTTGGCAGAACCTTGAAAGGACTGGTGAAAGAAGGTTCCATCGTCCAGCTGAAAGGGGGGCGTTTCGCCTTGTCGAAAAAGGTCAACCTGGTTGTCGGCCGTCTCAGCGTGCACCGGGACGGTTACGGCTTTGTCTCGCGGGCAGAAGGCGGACGTGACGATCTCTTTATCCCGGCACGCCATATCCGCCCGGCGATGCACGGTGACCTGGTCGTCGCAAGGCAGGAACACTCAATCCGTTCCGGACGGCCAGAAGGCCGCGTGATCAGAGTTGAGCAGAGAGCTCACCGGCTGGTCGTCGGACGTTACCGGGTTGAACACGGCGTCGGTTTTGTTCTCCCCGCGGACCCGCGTATCCATGACGCACTTCTGGTGTCCCACGGGGCTGACCTTGATGTCAGGCCTGAGCAAGTGGTTCTGGCCGAGATCGAGAGTTATCCCGGACGAACCCGTGGGGCTGTCGGGCGGATCATGGAGGTGCTCGGCAACGCCACTGATCCGGATGTTGAAATCAGGGTCGCAGCCATCCAGTTCAACCTGCCATATGAATTTCCCGCCGCCGTCCTGGCAGAAGCCGGCAAAGTCGCCCCCCGGGTCAAAGAAAGCGAGATGACCGGGCGCGACGACCTGCGCGCTATCAATTTTGTCACGATAGATGGCGAGACAGCCAGGGATTTCGATGATGCCGTGGCCGTTCGGCGGCTCGGTCAAGGTTATCGACTGACGGTGGCGATTGCCGATGTTGCCCACTACGTTGCCGCCGGCAGTGCGGTTGATAAAGAGGCCCTGACCCGCGGGACCAGTGTCTATTTCCCGGGTGCTTGCCTGCCGATGTTGCCGGAAGCCCTGAGCAACGGCATCTGCTCGCTCAATCCGGGCGTTGACCGGTTGGTGTTGGCGGCCGAACTGGACTTCGATGCCAGGGGTCGGCGTACCGGGGTCAGATTCTGTGAAGCTGTCATGCAGAGCCGGGCGCGCCTGACCTATAACGAGGTTGCCGATATCCTGGTGGAAGGGACGTCCGGAGTTCCCGCAGCCATAAAGGATTTCGTCGATGACCTCGAGATCATGCGCGAACTTGCCGAACTCCGCATTGCATTGCGCAAGCAGCGGGGCAGCTTGGACTTTGACCTGCCTGAAGCTCAGATTCATCTTGATCTGCAGGGCCGGCCCGAGGACATCGTGCGCATGGAGCGCAATCCGGCTCATCGACTGATCGAGGAATTCATGCTGGCAGCCAACGAGGCCGTCGCCTCCTGGCTGGTGAAACTGCGCCAACCGATGATCTTCCGGGTGCATGAAGCCCCGGGCGAAGGCAAGATGGCTGATTTCCAGGAGTTCATTGCGCATTTCAACCAGGGGATCTCGATTCCCGCAGAAGGCGTGCGACCCAAACTTTTGCAGGAACTGCTCGAACGGGTTGCCGGCCGGCCGGAAGAATACGTCATTAATCAAGTCTTGTTACGCAGCCTGCCGCAGGCATACTATTCAACCATCAACCTCGGCCATTTCGGGCTGGCTGCGGACAACTACTGCCATTTTACCTCGCCAATTCGCCGTTATCCCGACCTGGCAGTACATCGTATCCTGAAAAGGCAACTTTCCGGCGGCGGTCTAGGCAAAAGTGACGATGCCGCTTCCCTGGAGGAGATCGCCAGCAGATCATCCAGCGCGGAGCGCCGGGCCATGGAGGCTGAGCGCGACATTGTCAACTTGAAAAAATGCCAGTATGTTGCAGATAAGGTGGGCGAAAAATTTCACGGCATGGTAACCTCTGTGCATGCATTCGGCTTGTTTGTCGAACTACAGGAGATTTTTGTCGAAGGTCTGGTGCATGTCTCCAGCCTGGAGGATGATTTTTACCAGTACGAGGAGGAACGGCATCGCCTGATCGGTATGAACCGGCGCTGCGAGTTCACGATTGGTACCCCTGTGCGCGTCACAGTGCACAAGGTCGACTTGGACCGGCGCGAAATCGATTTCCGCCTGGCCGATGAACAACAGCCGGGTCCGGGCAAAAAAGGCTCGGGCCGCGGCAAAGCCAAGCAGCGACTCCGGTCGGCAGGGCGCAAGACCAGATAGAATTTTATGCGGGTAATTAAAGATCTGAGTCAATTAGATAAACCTCTGGTTCGCACCGTCCTGACGATCGGTAACTTTGACGGCGTTCACCTTGGTCATCGCGAGATTTTCCG
>JBFLJZ010000210.1:0-7670 GCA_040882925.1 Desulfuromonadales bacterium | reverse complement strand
ACCTGATCATAACCGATATCAATATGCCTGACATCAATGGCCTTGAACTGGTCAGTTTCATCAGGAATAATGAGAATTACTGCGAAACCCCCCTCGTTATCATCAGTACCGAAAGCAGCGATCGCGACCGCGAAAAAGGGCTGTCTCTCGGTGCCAATGCATATCTTGTCAAACCTTTTGCTCCCGATCAGTTGCAATCCCTGATTCGCGAGTACCTCGGTTGATCAACGGAGGGAAGAGTGTCTGACAAGAGCTCCTCACAGGCCCTTAAGGATTTCGTCAGCGAGACAGAAGAAATCATCGAATCGCTCAATCTTGACATGGTCAGACTCGCTGATTCTATGGATTCGGGCGACTGTGATCCGGACGTGCTCAACGGTATCTTCCGGGGAGCTCACTCGATCAAGGGCCTGTCAGGCATGTTTGGCTTCGATGACCTGTCAACGCTCTCCCACTCCATGGAAAGCCTGCTCGACGGCTTGCGCCTTGGCAAGGTCCCGTTCAACCAGTCCCTGGTCGATACCCTGTTCGCTGCGCTGGATGTGTTAATCAAATTGATTGATGGTAAAAGCAACGATGAGAATTTTACCCTGGATCTGACGCCTGTCCTCACCCGGCTCAGCCAAGCCGCCGAAGGTGGCGGAGAGAGTGATGAGAATCCTCTTGCCGGTCTGCAAATCGATCCCGCCATACTCAATGTCCTGACCGAATACGAGGAGCATCGTCTGCTGGAAAACGTTCGCAAGGGGCGACGACTTCATCTTTTGCGCCTGGATTTCGATCTGACCAGTTTCGACCAGGATCTCGCAGAAGTCACCCAGCAGCTCAAACAGCAGGGTGAGGTGATCAGCACCCTGCCTTCCGCAGGCGATATCGGTGAAAGGATCTCTTTCCAGATTCTCTTCGGCAGTAAACTAGGGCATTCCGACATTTCTGTTCTTCTCGGTCGCGACGCTCTTGATATCCTTACCTATGGTGATACGCCTGATGAAGACGAGCCTGAGCCTGTTGTCACTGAAGAACCGGCAGAAGATGTCGCCGACATAAGTGTGCCAACTGACACGACTGTCGCAGAGGATTCTGACAGCGACAGTTCCATGCGTTCGATAAGCCGCACGGTCCGGGTTGATATTGACAAACTTGATCTGCTGATGAATATCGTCGGCGAACTGGTCTTGTCAAAAAGTGCCATCGCCAACATCAACGACCGGTTGAAAATGACCCGTGAGCAAGACCTTGCTGCCGATCTCGGCAAGACGACACGCATTCTCGAACGGCGTCTGCACGAACTGCAAAAAGGGGTCATGGATGTGCGCATGGTTCCAGTCGGACAGCTGTTTGAGAAAATGACCAGGATCGTACGCCGGGTTGCCAACGAACAGGGCAAAAAGGTGGAACTCGAGATTCGCGGTGCGGATACCGAACTGGACAAGCTGATCATAGAAGATGTCTCCGACCCTCTGATGCATATTATCCGCAATGCAATCGATCATGGCCTAGAAACACCCAAGGAGCGTTTAGCCGCGGGTAAGGCGGAAAAAGGTACGATCCAACTGCTGGCGTTTCAGAAAGGCAACCACGTTGTCCTGGAAGTCAATGATGACGGCCGTGGTATCGACATCGATCAAGTCCGACGCAAGGCAATTGAACGGGGGCTGATCAATGCATCTCATGAATTGACTGAAGAGGAAATCCACGAACTGCTGTTCATGCCCGGTTTTTCAACCCGTGATGAAGTCAGTGACCTTTCCGGTCGCGGTGTCGGCATGGATGTGGTTAAAAACAACATCGCTGCACTCTCCGGGATGATCGATGTGAACAGCCGGCTTGGCGAGGGTTCAAGTATGGTTATCACCCTGCCGATCACCCTGGCTATCATCAAGGCGTTGATTGTCCAAGTCGGCAAAAGAATCTACGCGATCCCGATTAATTCAGTGCTTGAAACGCTGATGATCGATGCTGATGACATCCGAACGGTCGAAAGGCGTGAAGTCATAGAACTGCGCAAAAGCACCGTCCCTTTGCTGCGACTTGACAAGGTGTTTGACCAGTCTCTGGAAGAAGACGATGAAGCTGGACGCCTTTTCGTCGCAATTGTCGGCCTGGCAGAAAAGCGCATGGGCTTCGTCGTAGATGATCTTCTCGGTCAACAGGATGTAGTCATCAAATCACTCGGCAAAGCACTTGCGTTTGTCAAGGGAATTGCCGGGGCGGCCGAGTTGGGGAACCAGAAAACCATCTTGGTCCTCGACGTCGCCGGATTGATGAACGAAGCGTTGCGAGGCGAGTCTTCACTCAATGTATAAAACGTATTTCGGCCTGAGAGAGCGGCCCTTCAGTAAGACGCCGGATCCGCGCTTCCTGTTTTTGAGTCGTGGTCACCAGGAGGCGCTGTCCCGCATGCAGTACGCAGTGGAGGAGTGCGATCTGGTGCTGTTGACCGGCGAAATAGGTTGTGGCAAGACGACCCTTTCGCGAACCCTTATGGATACTCTTGATGAGGGCTACAAGGTGATCTGCCTGATCAACCCGCGCCTGACACCATTGGAATTCCTCAACAGTCTGGCACGCCATCTCGGTGTTGAGAGGCCCGCAAGGTTCAAAGTCGACCTGCTTGAAGAGATTGGCAAGGTTTTGTTTGAATACCATGAAAATGATATAATACCTGTCGTGGTTATTGATGAGGCACAACTAATACCGCACAAGGAGACTTTCGACGAAATCAGATTGCTGACTAATTTTCAACTCGACGATAGAAATCTGATAAGTGTTGTACTGATGGGACAGCCGGAACTGAAAAAACGTCTCAGGCACCGCGCCTATGAACCATTGCGGCAAAGGATCGGTATGCAGTACGATCTGCAACCACTCAGCCCTGAAGAGACCGCCGAATACCTGGATTACCGGCTAATCAAGGCCGGTGGCCGGGCCGGACTTTTCAATGCTGCGGCCAGTGATTCCATCTATGCCTATTCAGGTGGAATCCCGCGCATGATCAATCATGCCGCGTCTCTGGCATTACTGGAATGTTTCGGCAGGGGCGGCGACCAGATTGATAGTGGCGTCATGGATGCTGTGATGCTGGAGCTTGACTGCAACTCGCTGCAACAGGACCGCGAATAACGCATGGACATCGCAAAGATACGCAAAAAAGCCAAGACTCTGGCCAAACCGGACAAAGACCTCTCAGAGGCTGTTCCCGAGCAGGAGCCGATGTCCGGGTCTGGCCCGGTTGAAAATGCGGCCGAAACGGCAGAAGTGCCTGCTGATCAGGGTGCCATGAAACTCCGTGAAGTCGAGCCGATGGAGACTGCAGAGGGACTGGATCGAATTTTTGCTATGACGGACGATCTGCCCTTGGCTACCGACGAATCATATGCCGCGATGCTGCATGACCAGGCTATCACCCCGTCTCAGAATGTCATCCAGTACCTGGCTTTTCATCTCGATGAGGAGGAGTATGCGCTGGACATTGAGCAGATTAGCGAGATAATCAAAGTCACGGATTTCACGGAAATCCCCCGTTCTCCCGAGTACGTTCTGGGGATTATCTCTCTCCGTGGGGTTGTCGTGCCGGTGTTTGATTTGCGCTGCCGCTTGAATCTGGGAGCAGCCGACATGACGACAAACTCACGCATCGTAGTATGCCGGTTGGGCGATTTGACTGTCGGCCTTTTGGTTGACAACATTAACCAGGTTGTCAATCTCGACAAAGACGAGATAGAGCCGCCGCCCGGAGTATTGTCCGGTCTGGATCGTGAAATGGTCTTGGGGATTGGTCGTTACCAGGATCGAATGGTCATATTGTTGCAGCTAAATCATGTTCTGAACGTCGATTTGAACTGACGATTGAAAGGAGATCAAGGTGATTAAAAAGAAAATCCTGGTCGTCGAGGATGAGGAAAGCTTGCTCAAACTGGAAAGCATTCTGCTAACTTCAAAAGGCTACGAAGTTCATGGTGCTGCAGATGGCCAGGCTGCTCTGGATGCCATAAGCGTGGTCAAACCTGACCTTGTGCTGTTGGATATCATGCTGCCGGAGATAGACGGTTTCGAGGTTTGTCGCAGAATTAAATCAAACAGCGAAACCAAACATATCCCTGTGGTGATGCTGACGGCCAAAAAGAGTCGTGAGGACATGGCCCGCGGTGAGCAGGTTGGTGCCGACTGGTACATTACCAAACCGTTCAAGTCGGCCATGGTCATTGAAACCATTCAGAGATTTATCGATTGATTGCCATGTCATTGCGAAGCGAAGAAACATCATTGACAGTATCCGGCGAGAAAGACCTGCGACATGAGGTCCAACTGGCCTGTTTCAGGATTGGCTCTGAGCTCTATGCCCTTGATATCATGAGGATCAAGGAGATTATTCGTCCTCAAAAATTGACCCCCATCCCCAAGGCACCCGCCTTTATCGAAGGTGTCATCAATTTACGCGGAGTTGTGATCCCGGTTGCCGACCTGCGCAAACGTTTTGACCAGCCGATCAGCGAAACAAACAGTAAAAACCGCATTGTTGTCTGCTCCCTCTCGGGCAGAATTATCGGTCTCATGGTTGATGAAGTCACTGAGGTCAAACGTTTCGGGCGTAATGAAATAGCTCCGGCCCCCCAGTTTATAGACGGCCCCGAGGCAAATTATTTTCTCGGTGTTGCGCGTCGTGATGAAGACCTGATCATGCTGATTGACCTGGAAAAAGTCCTGTCGAATAATGAAAAAATCGAGTTGCAGAAAATGGGTAACATTAAATAATGCGACCCGCCGAACCTGATCAGTATCTTCACTGGCGCGGTCGTTTTTTTGCGAGGTTTGTTGATGATTGTTAAATGTCCCTCCTGTGCTGCCCGGTTTCGGCTGGATCGCGAAAAACTCGCCGGGAAACGTGTCACCTTGCGCTGCGCCCGCTGTCGCACACCGTTTAACGCCGAATTGCCGCATGTTCCGATCGACAGGCTGCAAACCAACGTGCGCGTCATGATCGCCCACAGTGACAAACAGCTCTGCGGTACCATCAAAGACATTGTTGAAAATGCCGGTTTCGAGGGGATTCTTCGACATAATGGCGATGAGGTTCTTCCTGCCATGGATGCCCTGCGTCCCAGGATCGCTGTAGTCGATGTTGCACTTCAAGGCCTCTACGCCTTCGAGGTTGTTGACAAAGTCAGGCGTCGACCAGGTCTTGAAAACGTCAAGATCATCCTGTTATCGTCGGTTTACAACCGAGCGGCATACAAGCGGTCACCAAGTTCGCTCTACGGTGCCGACGACTATATCGAGAAGCACCATCTTCCGGACGACCTTATATTGAAAATCAACCGTTTGCTGGTTGACGCCGCTCCGGCCAGGGGTTCTGCTGCCGGTGCTGAAGTGGAAGAGGATGGCCGTCAGCTTTCGTCTGATGATCGATTAGTGCAGACGCCTGATTTCATCAACACGGTCAATGAAAAGATACAGTCAGCAGAAGAGTCTGAAGTGTCTGCAAATGACGCGACAGAGCGCCAGCGGGCCGAACGTTTGGCGCGTATTATCGTTTCGGATATCTCACTTTATTACCAGGAGCGAGTCGATGAAGGCATTCTGGAAGGAAACTGGTCTGAGTTGCTGGCGAATGAGATCAAGGAAGCCAGGGACCTGTTCCGTGACCGGTTCCCGAGTCCCCAGATACAGAACAGCAGGATTCTCGAGGCAGCCTTCCTCGACCTTTTGGAAAAGCGAAGTCGCGAGCTGGGTGTCTGAACAGACCACAGGGGTGCCAAAGTGAGCACTATCGAGCAGATAACGAATGCGTTGAATTCGCCGGATGAGGAAACTCGTTTACAGGGTTTGCGTAATTTGGCAGCCACAGAGCACGACGGAAGCCTTGATCTTATCTTCACGGCGTTCGGCGACGAGAGCTGGCGGGTACGCAAACAGGCCATCGATCTCTTCCTGAGCATGCCGGTCAGCAAAGAGATGACCAGCGATGTCATCGAGCTTCTACATGCCGAAGAGAATGCCGGTTTGCGTAATGCTGCAGTCGAAATCCTATCCCGGATGGGACGGTGTACCGTACCGATGCTGATCGAGCACGCCAGATGTCCGGACCATGATGTGCGCAAATTTATTATTGATGTGCTTGGCGATATTGCCGCACCGGAAGCTGTACCGATCCTGACCATCGGCCTGGAAGATACGGACAGTAACGTCAGGGCGGCAGCCGCCGAAAACCTCGGCAAGTTGAGGTCCACGGAAGCTGTGCCGGACCTGCTCAAAGCGATGCAGTTGCCGGACTTGCTGCTGCAATTTACGATTCTTGATGCCTTGAGTCGCATCGCTGCGCCTGTGCCCCTTATCGAACTGCTGCCCTACAAAGATGAAAAGCTGCTGCGAAAAGCCCTGATAGATTGTCTGGGCAAAGCCGGCGACGTCTCAGCAGTTCCCGAACTCGTCAAAGCATTGACCGATCCGATGCGCAATGTCCGCGAATCTGCCCTTCTGGCGATTGTGAATATTTATAATCGCCATCCTGCCGAGCTCAGAAAGGCTTTGGCGGAATGTGAAAAGGGGCCTGTTGCCGCGACGGTGAATGACTACCTTGATGACGAATTCAACGACACACTGAGACGGGCTTCGATTAAAATCCTCGGCTGGCTGGCTGCAGACGCTGCCGTCGAACAGCTATTGAGCCTGCTGGAATTTGAAACGCTACAACAGACCGCACTCGATGCCCTGGTCGATATCGGACGTGCTAACCCTCAGGGATTGCTCGGCTCCTGGACTGGTGTAAGCGGAACCCGTCGTGCTTATCTTGCCTATGTCCTTGGTGAGTCAGAGTGCGCTGAAGCACTGCCGTTGTTAACCGATGCGCTGCAGGATGAGGATATCCATGTCGTGCGTATGGCCGTGCATGCTTTAGGCGAAATAGGTGTTGCCGAGACTCTTCCAGGCTTGGCTGCTTGTCTGCAAAGTGCGGACAGCGAGGTCCGTACCGCCGCAACCCAGGCGTTGACTTCGCTGGGTGAGAAATTCCCGGACGAAATATTTTCGGTCTTGCAGCCGTTACTCCATCATGCTGATGCCGTGCAGAGAGAATTGGTTGTTGCCGTACTCAGAGAACTCGATATTCCGGACGTTCTCAATGCATTGGCACTCGCGTTGAAAGATTCAGCTGCGGAAGTCAGGCGGGCCGCAGTCAAGGTTTTCGAACGTCACGATGTCGCCGAACATATCAGCACGCTGTTGCTTGCGCTGACCGATGAAGATGCCGAAGTCAGAATGACGGTTGTCCACGTGCTTGCCAACTGCAACGACGAAAGTGTTCTCGACGGTTTACAGCTTGCGATGCAGGATGAGGACATCTGGGTTCGTTCAGCTGCCGTGCGCGGCCTGGGAAAAATCGCTGGCGAACGCAGCCGCAGCCTCGTCGAGCAGGCCCTCTCGGACCCGGTTGGGTTGGTCTGCATTGCCGCTCTGGAAACTCTGGCAAGCATGTCCGGTTCTTCAGCCGTACCGCAGATGATCGCCGCACTGGACCATAACGATGAAGAGGTAGTTACCGCGGCAATCAACCTTTTGACCAGCTACGGCTCCGGCGACTGGGTGCATGCCCATGCAGAAAAACTGATCAATCATACGGTCTGGGTCGTTCGTGCACAGATCGTCCGCAGCGCTGCACAAGCCCTTGGTGT
>JBFLJZ010000209.1:0-4300 GCA_040882925.1 Desulfuromonadales bacterium | reverse complement strand
CAGGGCCAGGTGGTTAAACTGGTTATCGAGGGCGACCGGGCCTGTGGCGTCGAAACCCGCGATGGTCTGCGTTTTATGGCCCCGGCGGTGATTTTGACCACCGGCACCTTTATGCGCGGCCTGATTCATGTCGGCCTGGTCCACTATCCCGGTGGCCGCGCCGGTGAACCGCCCTCTGAAGGGTTGTCTGATCACTTGCGCGCCCTGGGCTTCATTGTCGGGCGTCTGAAAACCGGTACACCGCCGCGCCTGGCTGCGGCGACGATTGATTTTTCCCGGCTTGAAGCCCAGCCCGGTGACCCGCAACCAAAGCCTTTTTCTGCAGACACTTCACGCATAAACCGTCCCCAGGTGCCTTGTTACATCACCTATACGAACGCCCGCACTCACGAAGTTATTCGCCGCGGCCTGGACCGCTCGCCGCTTTATTCCGGGGTGATTGAAGGGGTCGGGCCGCGCTACTGTCCCTCGATCGAAGACAAGGTGGTGCGTTTTCCTGACAAGGAACAACATCAGATCTTTCTCGAGCCGGAAGGACTTGCCAGCGGTGAAATCTATCCGAACGGTGTGTCCACCTCCTTGCCGATCGATGTACAGCTGGCCTATCTCAGGACCATGCCGGGTCTTGAACAGGTTGAGATTATGCGACCCGGCTATGCCATCGAATACGATTACGTTGATCCGATTCAATTGCACCCGACGCTGGAAACCAAGCTCATAAGCGGACTTTACCATGCAGGCCAGATCAACGGCACCTCCGGGTACGAAGAAGCCGGCGCACAGGGCCTGCTGGCAGGAATCAATGCGGTATTGCAGGTCACGGAGCGCGAACAGGTCATTATCGGTCGGGATCAGGGGTACCTGGGGGTCCTGGTCGACGACCTGGTCAACCTGGGAGCCAAAGAACCTTACCGGATGTTTACCTCGCGGGCCGAATATCGTCTCCTGCTCAGAGAAGACAATGCCGACCAACGACTCAGCCCGATCGGCAGGGAGGTCGGCCTCTTGACCAATCAGCGCTGGCAGCGCTTCACTGCGAAACGCGCTGATATGGAGCGCGGCCATGAACTGCTGCGCGACACACGTGTTTCCCCCGGACACCGGGAAGCCCTTGAACGCCTCAACCTGCAGGAGTTGAAAAATGGTGCCTCGCTAGAAGAATTGTTACGCCGCCCGGAAATCAGCCTCGATGATCTCGGCTTCCTCAGCGACGAACTGGTCGAGCTTTCTCCGGAGGTGTTGAACGAACTGGAAACCGAAGTCAAATACGCCGGTTACATCCGCCGCCAACGGGAACAGGTTGAGCGCTTCCGTCGACTGGAAGACCTTGTGATCCCGAAAGAGTTTGATTATGCGACGGTTCACGGTCTTTCTGCAGAGGTGCGCGAAAAGCTCCAGCAGGTGTCGCCGCGAACCCTCGGTCAGGCCGGGCGCATACCCGGTGTGACCCCCGCCGCGACGGCTATTCTGGCGGTTGTTTTGAAGCGTTGAGGTCTGATATGGATTGGCTAGCGTCGCTGGACGAGCTTGGCCTGGAAGTCGCTCCTGGAGCGCTGGTGAGGCTCGAGAGGCTGGCCGATGAGTTGCAGCGCTGGAATCGTCGCCGCAACCTGACCGCGATTACCGGGCGCGATGAAATCCTGGAAAAACACCTGCTCGATTCGTTGACCCTTTTACCCCTGATCAAAGGGCGAGGCCGTTTGCTCGATATCGGCTCCGGAGCCGGGTTTCCGGCGTTGCCGTTGAAGATCGCCCGGCCTGACCTTGACGTTGTTTCGGTTGACGCGGTCGGCAAAAAAATCGATTTTCAACGCCACATTGCCAGGGCTTTCCGGCTCGACGGGTTTACCGCGCTGCATGAGCGGATCGAGTCACTCGTCGATCATGCCGATTTTCGCCAGGGGTTCGAGACTGTTACCGCCAGGGCCGTGTGCTCTCTCGGCGAGCTCCAGGCCATGGCCAAACCGTTTCTGGTCCCCGGCGGTCGTCTGCTGGCCATGAAGGGCCCCGGCGGCGGTCGGGAGATCGACGCGCTTGCCGGGCCGTCGCTGGGGTCCGATCGGGTCGTTAACTTGCACCGTTTGAAGCTGCCCGTCTCGGGTGCGGGCCGTTGCCTGATCGAGATAGAATATTTATAGTATTTACACCACATGTTGTGTTGTATCATGATACGATAACTATATCTGGTGCTTTACTGGGTCGGGGCAAATTTCCTTTGCAGATCCAGGTGCTTATGTTAGTCTGAGCGACTCGAAAAACTCACCCTTAGGAGAGATGCAGGCATGGCCCAGGTGATCGCCATCGCCAATCAAAAGGGCGGCGTCGGCAAGACCACGACCGCAGTCAACCTTGCTGCCTCACTGGCCGTTGCCGAAAAGCGCACCCTGCTGGTTGATCTCGACCCTCAGGCCAATGCCACCAGTGGCGTCGGGGTCGATCCGCACAGCATGGAAAAAACCATCTACCATGCCCTGATCGGCGAGACTTCGGCAGACCAGGTCCTCCAGACAACCGGCCTCGACCTGCTCCGCCTGCTCCCTGCGAACCCTGACCTGATCGGTGCGGAAGTTGAGTTGATTTCAGCCCTGGCGCGGGAGAACAAGCTCAAACAGGCGCTTGCCGCGGTCACAGATCAATATGATTACGTCTTGATCGACTGTCCTCCATCGCTCGGCCTGTTGACGATCAACGCCCTGACCGCTGCGGACAGCGTCCTGATTCCCCTGCAGTGCGAGTATTACGCCATGGAAGGGTTGAGTCTGCTGATCAATACGGTGCGCCTGATTCAGCGCGAGTTGAACCCGGCCCTGATGATCCACGGTATTCTCCTGACCATGTTTGACGCCCGCAACAACCTGTCGCACCAGGTCAGCGAGGAGATCCGGGAACATTTTTCCGCCCAGGTATTCGAAACAATGATCCCGCGCAATGTTCGCCTTTCCGAAGCGCCCAGTCACGGTTTGCCGGCCCTGCTCTACGATATTTCTTCGCGGGGTGCGATGGCTTACCTGGAATTGGCACGCGAAATCATCCGTACGGAGTAGCAAGCAGCATGGCCAAACGACCCGCACTAGGCAAAGGCATCGGTGCCCTTCTGACATCCGCTTCGCAGGACGGTCGCCACAAGTATTTCGTCTGCCCGGTCGAAGAACTGCAGCCGCATCACCTTCAGCCGCGAAAAACCTTCAACGATACCAAGATGGCCGAACTGGTCGCTTCGATCCGTGAGAAGGGCGTCATCCAGCCACTGGTGGTCCGTCATGCCGGTGATCATTACCAGATCATCGCCGGCGAGAGACGCTGGCGGGCCGCACAAAAAGCGGGTCTCAAGGAAGTTCCGGTGGTTATCCAGGACGTCTCGGAAGACTGGGCCCTGGAGATGGCGCTGATCGAGAATATCCAGCGTGAAGATCTCAACCCGATCGAGGAAGCCGAGGCCTATCGCCACCTGATGAGCAATTTTGATCTATCCCAGGAAGAAGTTGCCAAACGGGTTGGCCGGGAACGGCCCACCGTCGCCAATGCGCTGCGCCTGCTGCGCCTGCCCAAAGATATCCAGCAGGACGTGATCGGCGGCCAGTTGAGCATGGGCCATGCCCGGGCGCTTCTGTCGTTGGATGCTGTGGCACGCATCAAGGAGGCCCGTGACCAGGTGGTCCGCAGGCAGCTTTCCGTGCGACAGACCGAAGCGCTGGTGAAAAGGCTCAAGGGAGGCGCGGAGAGGCCCGCCCGACGCAAAACCAAGCTTGACCCGGAGTTGGCCGACCTCGCCGCGCGCCTGCAGCGATGTCTCGGGACCAAGGTCAATATCTTGCCGCAGGCGCGCGGCGGCAAGGGAGGCAGGATCGAAATCAGATATTATTCCGCTGATGAACTGGAGCGCCTGCTGGAGCTGTTTGAAAGAAAATAACCGATAGTTCAGTCCTTTAGGCTAATTAACCTAGGAAACAGAACCGATGTTCAACAAGAGGGAAAAGGAACCGATGCGCAAAGAGACCCCGATAGAAAAGAGTGAGATCAAGGCCTTTCTCGGCCCCGGCAGCCAGTTTGAAGGTAAGCTGGTGTTCAACGAAATCGTGCGTCTGGACGGTGCTTTCCGTGGTGAAGTGACCTCCCACGACACCCTGATTGTTGGCGAAAGTGCCGACATCCAGGCTGATGTCCAGGTTGGTACGCTGATCCTGAGCGGGAAATTCAAGGGCAACATCAAGGCAAAGAGTCGCGTGGAGCTGCGTGCCCCCGCCAGTGTTGATGGGACAATTGAAACGCCGGCCCTATCCGTGGAGGATGGCGTCGTGCT
>JBFLJZ010000208.1:0-4144 GCA_040882925.1 Desulfuromonadales bacterium | reverse complement strand
GCGGCAATCCCCTTCGCTGAACATCGCACCGCACACGGCGTGTTCTCCCGCTGATCCAACAACGGTCAGGCGGATCATGCTGGAGAAGCCGCGGGTCATCTGGCTACGGGTTTCGGTCACTCGGATGCGGCGCTCCCTGGCCAGGTGAGGAGCGTTGATATAGTTGGCTTCGGCGCCGATCATCGGCGCCAGGATGCCTTTCAGTGCCGCCATGGTGAGTGGCTCGGTCGGGTTGTTGGTCACCGTTCCGGCATACTCCAGGCTAATTTCCTCGAGCCCTTTACCGTAGAGCTGGGCCTGGAATGAACCGAGGCGCTCGGCCAGGTCCAGGAGCGGTCGCAGCGTGGTCAGCAGGTCCGCGCTGATCGACGGGACGTTCACCGCGTTGACGATGATGCCCCTTTGCAGGAATTCCACGACCTGGGAGGCGATCTGCACGGTCACGTTGACCTGGGCGTCACGGGTGGCGGTGCGCAGGTGAGGGGTACAGATAACCTGGTTGAGACCGAGCAGCGGATTGTCCTTCGCCGGAGGCTCTTTGTCAAAGACGTCGATCGCCGCACCGCCGATATGCCCGTCACGAATCGCTTCGGCCAGGGCCTGCTCGTCGATCAGGCCACCGGTTGCGCAGTTGATGATGTGGCACCCCGGCTTGGTCATGGCCAGGCTTTCCCGGTCCAGGATGTTGGCGGTTTCCGCGTTGCGTGGTGTGTGCAGAGTCAGGAAGTCGGAACGCGCCAGCAGGTCTGCGAATTCAACCTGTTCGGCTCCCAGCAGGCGGACCGTATCTTCGGTCAGGTAGGGGTCGTAAACGATCGGCTTCATTTTCAGGGCAAGCGCCCGCTCAACAACCAGCCGGCCAATTTTCCCCGCGCCCAAGACGCCCAGAGTCTTGCCGGCGACTTCGACGCCGAGAAAGTTCTCCGTTTCCCAGTGGCCGCTTTTGGTCGATTGGTTGGCGCTGGGAATACGCCTGGCCAGGGCAAAGATCATGGCTATGGTGTGTTCGGCGGTCGTCGTGGTACTGCCGAAGGGGGTATGCATGATGACGACGCCCTTGCGGTTCGCTGCGTCAAGATCTAGGTTGCTGGTGCCGACACCGGCGCGACCGACAACCTTCAGACGCGTGGCCGCCTGGAACACCTGTTCAGTGACCAGTGTGCCGCTGCGGACGATCAGTGCATCAGCCTCGACCACCGCCTGCAACAACTGCTCGTTAGACAGCCCCGGCTGATAGTCCAGCACGATATCTTCTGCCTGTTCCAGTACCTGGAGTCCCTCGGTGGGAAATTTGTCAGAAACAAGTACCTTCATAATGAAGCCCGTTACAGCAGAGAATGTGTCATGAATAATTATATATACACCAACACGGTAACCTAGCAACCGGCCTTTGACCTGTCAAGGCGAAAGGCCGGTGCCTGCAGCAGCTGAGCTGCACTATTCTGTGGCAGCCAGGTTGTGTAAAAATTCGATCAGCAGCCTTACGCCGACCCCGGTGCCGCCTTTCGGTGTGTAAGGCCGATTCTGGTCGTACCAGGCCGTGCCGGCGATGTCGAGGTGGGCCCAGCGGAAATCACTGGCAAACTTCTTCAGAAAGGCTGCTGCGGTGATCGTGCCGGCCGGCCGGCCGCCGGTATTCTTGACATCGGCGACGTCGCTCTTGATCTGCTGGTCGTAATCGTCCCAGAGCGGCAGTTGCCAGAGGCGTTCACCGCTCTTCTCTCCGGCTTTCAGCAGCGAGTCGACCAGTTCCTGGTCGTTGCCGAGAACGGCTGTAGCGTGGTGTCCGAGGGCAATGATGCAGGCGCCGGTCAGAGTTGCCAGGTCGATGACCAGCTTGGGCTCGTAACGTTTTGCATAAGTCAGAGCATCGGCGAGGATCAGGCGTCCTTCGGCATCGGTGTTCAGGACCTCGATGGTCTGGCCGGAGAGGCTGGTCAGGATATCACCCGGGCGGTAGGCTGTCGCCGAGGGCATATTCTCGACCGCTGGTATGATGCCGACCAGATTGACCGGCAAGGCAAGCAGTGAGGCGGCCAGCATGGTGCCAATGACCACGGCGCCACCGCCCATATCCATTTTCATCTCATCCATCTTGTCCGCCGGTTTCAATGAGATACCGCCGGTATCAAACGTGACGCCTTTGCCGACCAGGGCAACCGGCGCTTGACCTTTTCTGCCGCCTTTATGCCGCAGAATAATCAGCCGCGGTTCTCGTGCGCTGCCCTGGGCGACGCCGAGCAGGGCGCCGCAACCTTCCCTGGTCAATTCCTGCTTGCCGAGCACCTTGCATTCCAAGCTGCTATCGTCTGCTGCCGCCCGTGCCTGTTGTGCGAGGAAGTCAGGTGATTTTATGTTGCCCGGCGCGTTGACCAGATCGCGCGTCAAGAGCACGGCCCGGCAAAGCTTTTGTGCTTTCTCAACAGCCACCTCGCAGCTTTTTTTGTCAGCTTCAGTCGCAATAATCAGGGTCACAGTTTTAGGCAGTTTGCGTAAGGCCCTGGTCTTTTCGTCGAGAAACCGGTCGTAGCGATAGCTGGCCAAAAGCAGCCCTTCCGCTGCGGCCTTGACCAGTGCGGCAGAATCGTTGCCGCTGTTATTGTCCGGCAAAGCCAAGGCTATCTGGCCGAACTTTTTCTCGGCGACCATTTGTATCGCCTGACCGGCCGCACGACGGATCTTTTCACCGGTGATCTCTTTTGCAGGGCCGAGGCCGACGAGAAGCACGCGTTCAGCCGGGAGGTGTCCGGCGGGCTGAAAAAGGATCCGCTCGTCAAGTTCGGCGGAAAATTCACCGCTGCGCTGCGCCTTGCGGACCAGGCCGCCGAGCTTCTGGTCAAGCTCTTTCAGCAGCGGGGTGGAAAAACTCTTCTCGCAGACTGCGATGACCATACATGAAGTCTTTATTGCCAGCGGCGACGCTTTGCGGATTTTGATGTCCATCGATCGGTTCTCCTTGGTTTGACAAAGTGCTCAGCAGGTTTGCTGCATTGTTAATAATAGGACTCTTTGTCAGTTTTGGCCAGAGGGGAGTCTTCAGGGAGCGCCGCTTGCATAAATCAAGTTCAGCGAACTCATTCCGGTTGAATTGTTCAAGCATGCCTGGATTCGGCCTGCAAAGGCAGCAGGTGGTTCATCTGTTGCCCTCATTTCATTATTCTTAAAAAGCAAAACGCCTCTCCTTGCGGAAGGCATCTCCTTTGCCAGTTTTCTGAGACATCCAATAACTACCCATCTTAATAAGCCGGCTCTTTACAGGAGGCCTTCCTTACAGTTTGATTTATAAGAGAAAAGCTTAAAAACAAAGCAACCGTTACAATCCTCCACAAGTGGAGAGGTTCTCAAGAGCCTCGGGTCCTGCGAGGGGAATGTAGGCATTTAGTCCGACAATATTGACTGCGTTGAGGTTGCCGCCCTGACGAGCCAGACATGCCCAGCGCAGCGTAGGCCATTTTCTGCTTACTCTTTTAGACCAGTAAAAGAGTAAGGCGCAGTCGGGGGGCGCACCCCCCGGGTTTTGGCTTTGAATTTTAGAGGACAAAACAAGGGCAACAGATGAACCACCTGTTGCCCTTGTTGTTCACTGCAAAAATTTGATACTTAAACTAAAGCGCCTTGAACGCCTTGCGCGCCGCCTCAATGGTACGATCGAGGTCTTCCTGCGAGTGTGCAGCGCTCATGAATCCTGCCTCGTACTGTGAAGGCGCGAGGTTGATTCCCTCTTCGAGCATGCTGCGGAAAAATTTGGCGAAAATCTGTGGGGCCTCCGGTTTGACGTCGCTGAAACAGAAGACTTCTTCCGGTTGAAAATAAGTGCAGAACATGCCACCGACCCGTTGCAGGGAGGTCGGGACCTGGGCTTCTGCCGCAGCTTCCTGCAGCCCATTGCAGAGGTAGGCGCTCTTTTCCTCAATGGCTGCATAAAACCCATCTTGCTGGAGCAGTTCCAGGGTGGCAATGCCAGCGCTCATCGCCAGCGGGTTGCCGGAAAGCGTGCCGGCCTGGTAGACACCGCCCTCGGGGGAGAGTGCCTCCATGATTTCACGTTTGCCGCCGAAAGCTCCGACCGGCAGGCCGCCGCCGATAATCTTGCCGAGGCAGACCAGGTCGCCGCGTACGCCGAACCGCTCCTGAGCGCCGCCAT
>JBFLJZ010000207.1:0-3844 GCA_040882925.1 Desulfuromonadales bacterium | reverse complement strand
GCAGGACTAGCTCCATGACTCTGATCCTGACCTACAGGCTCGGTAACGATCTTTACGGTCTTGAGATCGATGCCATCCAGGAGATCATAGAAGATGCAGAGTTGCACCATGTGCCACGCGCCACAGGCGTTATCTGCGGGACAATCAATTTTCATGGGCAGATTCTCTCAGTTATCGATCTGCCAACACTGCTCGATTTTGCCGTTGACAAGCACGACCACCGCCACCTGGTTCTGACCTCCGAACACCGCTCCCTGGTACTTAAAACCAGTCGCGTTGAACGGATCGTCAACCTCGAAATGGTGTATCTCGAACCACCGCCTGCAGACCATGATCGTCCTGCAGTGCGTGGCATCATCGAGTTTGACGAGTCGATAATCAATCTGCTTGATACCGATGAAGTGATTAAACAACTTGAAGATATTTATGCAGAATAGGAGGCCGATATGGCATTACGGGTGATGGTTGTAGACGATGCGCTTTTCATGCGTAACATACTCAAGGACATTTTCGTCCGGCACGGCTACGAGGTTGTCGCTGAAGCTGAGAACGGTGACACTGCTCTGCAACTTTATCAGGAAAGCAATCCCGATTTGGTGACCATGGACATCGTCATGCCGAAGAAGAGTGGCATCGAAGCCTTGCAGGAAATCATGGCTGCTGACCCGGATGCCCACGTCATCATGGTCAGCGCGCTCGGGCAAGACGCACTGGTCCTCGAGGCGGTCGAGGCCGGCGCCAGGGACTTTATTGTCAAGCCATTCAAGGAAGACAAGGTCCTCGAAACTGTCAGACGGGTCGTCGGGCAGGACTGACAGGCATCGATACCGACCATGGACATGTCAAAATACCGGGAGCTTTTCTTAAGCGAAACCCGGGAACATATCAACAGCCTGAACCAGCTGGCCGTCACCCTCGAACAAGAGCCGGGCAATCGGGAGACGATTGATGCCTTGTTTCGCGAGGCACATTCGATCAAGGGCATGGCGGCAACAATGGGCTTCAACGGTACCGCTCAACTGTCCCACCACCTTGAAGACCTGCTTGATGGTTTCCGCACGTCCGGCGAGATCCCGTCGACAACCATCGACTACCTCCTCGAAGGCATAGATCTCCTCGACGGCCTGCTGGATGACCTGCAGGACGACCGGCCGGAGCGCAGCACCGAAGACTATCTGACGAAACAGCAGCTTTCTGCTGCAGACGGGGAAGAAGATCATTCCGAGCCGTCCCCGGCCATTATCTCCAGCGAAAAAAAACCGGAGACTGAGGAAGAGTCGGACACCTTCCAGGTGCTGGTTGAACTGGATAAAGAGACCCCTGCCGCAGCTGCACGCGGGATTCTTATTCTGCGTGAACTGGAGAAGATCGGCAACCTGAAGACCAGCCAACCGGACATCGATGAGTTGCGCATGGGGGGCTCCTGCGGACAGGTCCGGGCCTGGTTGAGTTCCTGTCTGCAGAAAGAGCAGATCGAGGCCGCCCTGCTGAAGATCAACGGCGTGGGAAACGTTCGGTTTGTCGAAGACCGGCGCAAGAAGGACCGTCGCGAACGCCAAACAGTGGGCCGCACGATTCGTGTCAGCACTGACCTGCTTGACCAGTTCGTCAACCTGACCGGTGAATTGATCACGCACCGCAACATGCTCAACACAGCAGGCAGAAGCCGCAACTGGGATGAATTAAACAAGGCGATTGATCGCGCCGGAAGGCTGATCGATGAGCTGCACCACCATGTTCTCCAGGTCCGCCTGATGCCATTGCAAAGCATCACAGGACGCCTGCCGCGCATGGTGCGCGACCTGAGCCGCAGCTCCGGCAAACAGGTTGCTCTGCTGTTAAATGGCACCGATATCGGCATCGACCGCGTGATTCTCGAAGGCATTACCGACCCTCTTATGCACCTGGTGCGCAATGCCGTGGACCATGGGATCGAAAAAGAGGGGACGGTCTCCGTCTCCGCCGGACGAGAAAAAGACATGATTCTGATTGAAGTCGCCGACGACGGCAAAGGCATGGACCCGCAAATATTACGCCAGAAAGCTGTTGATCAGGGACTGATCAGCCAGCCCCAGGCTTACAGCATGAGCGACCGGGACGCCCTGATGCTGGTCTGCAAGCCAGGCTTCTCAACTGCTGAACAAGTCACCGAAACCTCTGGTCGCGGCGTCGGCATGGACGTGGTCAAAGCGGCCGTGCAAAATCTTGGCGGCAGCCTGGAGATCGTGTCTGCAGCCGGCGCGGGAACCCGGTTCCAGGTCCGTTTACCGCTATCCATAGCCATCATCAAGATCCTCCTGGTCAGTTGTGCGGGGCGGACTCTGGCCATTCCGATCACACGTGTACAAAGAACTCTCGACCTGCCTACTGCAGAGATATTCTCTGCCGGACAGCAGAGGATGTTCCGTCTCGAGGAAGAAGAGTTCTGCCTCTATTCTCTGGCCGAGACACTCGACCAGCAACAGGCTGCGACCGGTGACATCACCTGGGCCGTCCTCATCGAAGTTCACGGCCGACGCATCGGGCTGCAGGTGGATGGCTTCCTGGGCCAGCGAGACGCCTTTATCAAACCGATCGGCTTCCCCCTCAACCTGCTGACCGGGTTGACCGGCGCCACCGTTGAAGGCGATGGCCATGTCACTTTTGTCGTCGATCCACAGGCCTTGCTGGAACGGCACCAAATGCATTCGAATCAATGAGCGGCAAAATTGATGTCTTTTCACGCACTGAACAATGTCCAGATGGACATTTTGAAAGAAATCAGCAACATCGGCATGGGTCACGCCGCGACGGCCCTGTCGCAGATGATCGGACATCCCGTGCAGCTGCAGGTCCCGCATATCACCGTTACCGAGATCAGCCAGGTCCCCGACTACCTCGGTGGGGCAGAAAAGATGACGGTTGGCATCACCCTGCAGATCCTCGGTGATGCACGGGGCAACATCATGCTGCTGTTTCCCCAGGAGAGTGCCCATCGACTGCTCTGTGAACTGCTCGGTAGCCAGAGTAAGGCCCTGATTATAAACGAGGAGACGATTTCCACCCTGAAGGAAGTCGGCAACATCCTCGCATCCGCCTATCTCAGCGCGCTCGGCAACATGCTGCACAAAACCCTGATACCCTCGGTTCCGCTGTTCGCATACGATATGGCAGGAGCGGTCGTTGACTACGTCCTGATTGATCTGTGTAAATCCAGCGACCTGGCCATGCTCGTGGAGACCGATTTTACCGGTGAATCGGCCAGTAAAATCGCCATCAAGGGGCATTTCTTCCTGCTTCCCGATCCGTCAACACTGGAGATTTTCTCGATGCGGCCGGAGGACACCATGACTGAGCACGTCAGATTGCCGCAGCCAAAATCGACCGGGCACCATCGGTCCTGAAGGCTTACGGGCTAGGCTCCTGCGTTGCAGTTGGTCTGTACGGCCCGGAAACCGGTTTCGGTGGCCTCGGCCAGATGCTTTTACCCGACCTGCCGGATGACAGCCCGGCCGGTTTAGAGAGCAAATATGTCGATGCCGGGATTCGCCAGATCGTCAACGACCTGGTCGACGCCGGAGCCAATCGGGACCTGCTGGTTGCAAAAGTCACCGGCGGCGCCAATATGTTTGAAACGTCCCACCAGACACTGATCAACAGCGTCGGCGCACGCAATGCCAAAATGCCCGTCGGACACTCGGCGTTTTGAGCATTCCGATCGTCAACGAAGACGTCGGCGGCAATCGCGGTCGCATCGTTGAGTTTGATCTTGCCACAGGCAAGATGTTGGTTTACTGTGCCCATACTGCAGAACCCGTATCTTTCTAGACGCTGACTGCAAAGGAACTGCCAATGATAAATAAGG
>JBFLJZ010000206.1:0-5032 GCA_040882925.1 Desulfuromonadales bacterium | reverse complement strand
TTGGCCGTCATGTCGAGGACGTCGGCAATCGTTTTGCCCTTGTACCTGACCTGCAGCGTCTCCCGGTTGTAACGCGCCCCGCGACATGCCTCGCACTGGATATAGACATCGGGCAGAAAGTGCATTTCGATGCGCAGGATACCATCTCCCTGGCAGGCTTCGCAGCGCCCGCCCTTGACGTTGAAAGAGAAGCGGCCAGGCTTGTAGCCGCGCATCTTGGCTTCCGGCAGGCGGGCAAACAGATCGCGGATATCGGTAAACAGCCCGGTGTAGGTTGCCGGGTTGGACCTTGGCGTGCGACCGATCGGCGACTGGTCGATATCGATGACTTTGTCCAACTGCTCGAGACCGTCGATAGCGCGCACCGGCCCGGACCGTTCGCGTGCGCGGTAAAGCCTCTGTGCCAGGGCTTTTTGCAGGGTATCCAGCACCAGGGAAGACTTGCCGGAACCGGACACTCCGGTGACACAGGTCATGACGCCAAGGGGAATATCGATATCGACGGCTTTGAGATTATTGGCTGTCGCGCCCCTGATGCCGAGCGTGCCGGTGGCCCTGCGTCGCTGCTGCGGCAGGGGAATCTCCAGGCGTCCGGAAAGATAGTCGCCGGTCAGTGAGTCGGGGTGATCGAGAACCTCTTTCGGCGAACCCTGGGCGACCACCCGCCCGCCATGGCGGCCGGCCCTCGGCCCCATGTCAATCACATGATCCGCCTCGAGAATGGTTTCCTCGTCATGCTCCACCACCAGCACGGTATTGCCCAGGTCACGCAGGCGCTTGAGTGTCTCGAGCAGGCGCCGGTTATCGCGCTGATGCAGCCCGATCGATGGCTCGTCGAGAATGTAAAGGACGCCAACCAGCGACGATCCGATCTGCGTTGCCAGACGGATGCGCTGGCTCTCACCACCGGAAAGCGTCCCGGAGGTCCGGTCCAAAGCGAGGTAATCAAGACCGACGTTGACCAGGAACGACAGACGTTCACGGATTTCCTTGAGGACCCGCCGGCCAATCTCGGCCTCCTTCGGTGGCAGTTCGAGTTCGGCAAAAAAACTCTCGGCATCGCTCACACTCAACTGGCAGACCTCCTGGATGTTGCGCCCGGCAACCCGGACACAGAGGGTCTCCGGCTTCAGACGCGCGCCATGGCAGCTCGGGCAGGGCATGATGTTCATGAACTGCTCGAGCTTCTCGCGCGTCGCATCGGAATCGGTTTCGCGCAGCCGCCGCTCGAGATTGGGGATTACGCCCTCAAAAGGCTTATGATAAAAATGCCGGTGGTTGGCCTGATCATAAAAGAATTTCACCTGCTCTTCGCCAGAGCCATACAGAAGGACTCGCTGAATGCGTTCCGAAAGCTCGGCGAAAGGAGTGCGGATGTCAAACTGGTAGAAATCCGCCAGCGCCTCCAACACTTGCTGGTAGTAGTATCCGGTGCGAGTCGACCAGGGTGCGATACCGCCTTCACGCAGAGACAACTGCCGGTTGGGCACAACCTGCTCCGGATCAAAATACATGCGCGTGCCGAGACCGGAGCAGTCGGGGCAGGCACCATACGGATTGTTGAAAGAAAACATGCGCGGGGTCATCTCCGGAATCGAGATGCCGCATTCTGCGCAGGCGTGCCATTCCGAGAAAAGGTGGCTCTCGCCACCGACCACCTCGACTCTGACCAGCCCTTCACCGAGCCGCAGCGCGGTCTCCAGGGAATCGGCAAGCCGGCTGGCGATGCCATCCTTGACCACAAGTCGATCGACTACGACCTCGATGGTGTGCTTCTTGTGCTTGTCGAGAAGGATTTCTTCACCCAGTTCGCGCATTTCACCGTCAACCCGCACCCGCACGTAGCCATCGGCCTGAAGCTGGCGCAACTCCTTGCGGTATTCACCCTTGCGGCCGCGGACAACCGGAGCGAGCAGTAATAGCTTGCTTTTTTCCGGCAGGGCAAGAACCTGCTCGACCATCTGTTCGACCGTCTGCGAAGCAATCTCCTTGTCGCAGGAGGGACAGTGCACGTGGCCGATGCGAGCGTAAAGCAAGCGCAGATAATCGTAAATTTCAGTGACCGTACCGACCGTTGAACGCGGGTTTTTCGAAGTCGATTTCTGCTCGATGGAGATCGCCGGGCTGAGGCCCTCGATACTCTCGACATCCGGCTTGTCCATCTGTTCGAGAAACTGGCGCGCATAGGCGGAAAGACTTTCCACGTAACGCCGCTGCCCTTCGGCGTAAATGGTGTCGAAAGCCAGGGTGCTCTTGCCGGAGCCGGACACCCCGGTGATCACCACCAGCTGATCCCGCGGGATCTCGACGTCGATGCACTTCAGGTTGTGCTCGCAGGCGCCTTTGATGACTATTTTATCGGCCATGGTGTTTTCTGTAGTCTTCTTGTCGACAAAAGAATGATTCTTTTTTCGATAATTGTTTCGCGAAGCAACGAAGGTGAAAAATAACAGTCTTTGCTTGGATTTATGCTCTTTCTAGCCCCTAGCCCCTAGCCCCTAGCCCCTGCTTTCCTGCCATCGCGTCCGCCATCTTGACCGCCGCAACCAGGCTGCCCGGGCTGGCCTTGCCGGTGCCGGCCAGATCGTAGGCGGTGCCGTGATCCACCGAGGTCCGCACGATCGGCAGCCCGAGGGTGACATTGACGCCGTCATCAAAATGCAACAGCTTGAGTGGGATCAGCCCCTGGTCGTGATACATACAGATCACCGCATCATAGTGACCCCGGGCGGCAAACCAGAACAGCGTGTCGGCACTGTGCGGGCCGCTCGCATCGATGCCTTCGCGGCGCGCTGTCTCTATCGCGGGGAGGATAATTTGCTGCTCTTCATCACCGAACAGGCCGCCCTCTCCGGCGTGCGGGTTGAGGGCAAGAACAGCCAGACGTGGCTGCCTGAGGCCGAACTGCCGGCGCAGGCTGTTTGCGGTGATCCGGATCGTCGTCTGAATACGGTCAACCGTCAGTCTTCGCGGGACCTCGCGCAGGGCGCAGTGGGTCGTGACCAGGCAGACCCTGAGACGCTCGCCGGCCAGCATCATGACCACCTGACCAGTCGCGCAGCGCGCCGCAAGGAGTTCCGTGTGTCCGGGGAAGTTGACACCGGCCAGCTGCAGAGCCTGCTTGTTGATCGGCGCAGTCACCATGCCGGCGGCTTCATTGGCGAGGCAACGATCACAAGCCCAGGTGATATAGTCGGCCATGGCGCCACCGGAACTGACATCGGGCTGCCCGTACTGCTGTTTTGCAAGATCGAGGCGCGAGGTGATGCGCAGCGGCAGAGCCCGTCCCGACACAACCAGCTCGCCTGAGGCCAGAGGGATTTGTGACCCCTGCTGCCAGGCAAAGGTTAAACCACAGGTGCCGGCTGCCCGCTGCATGACCGCCAGGTCGCCGACCACAACAACCGGCCGCGACAGGCCGACAAAGGCTCCCTGGCCGGCCGCCTGGACAATGATTTCCGGACCAACCCCGGTCGGATCTCCCATGGTAATGAGAAGCGCTTTTTGCATATATCCTGTCCGCTGGATAGGGGCCAAAAAAGCAGTATAGCGCAGCCACGAAACAGGCCTCAAGCTGATTTGCGAATTCGGTTTTCTATTGCGGACGGGGAAAGCGGTTTTCAAACCAGTCGGAAGCGGTTATACTCTGGATTATTTCAATCTGTCGTGTGTAACCGGAGAACATTGGATGAGTGATGACCTGTTTGAACGGCGCAAAGAGACGCGTCGCTATGACCTGAATTTTCTTGATTATGAAATCCTCTGTGATTCCGGTGAGGTGTCCGGGCGAGGCCTCGCCCGGACCCTCAATGTGAGTGCCGACGGCCTGCGCCTCGAGACCGAGCAATTCTTCGAGCCGGGCCAGAAGCTGCGCATTACCCTGGGGCTCCAGAATGACCTGGTCCAGGTCGCCGGCCGGGTGACCAACTCGCAGCCGGAAAACGACGATCTCTGCAGCAGCGGTGTCCTGTTCATCGCCTTTGAGGGTCAGGACCGGGACACCTATCGAAAACATTACGAAGCATTGAAGAGTGCGCTTGGCCGTTAACACCTGGCCGCGATAAAACAGGCGGCTTCTTACTCGTCACAAGCAAGTCCCTGCCGGCACCATGCTGTGCCTCTTGCCTTTCATCAGGAGAAATCAAAGACGGATATCGATAAAAGCTTTGTTTTTTAGGGACTTGGTCCACTCCTTGATCCGGGCATCGGTCTTTTGATCGAGGATCGTCTGGTAAATATCATACTTCACCTCGTCAAATTGCCGCAACCCGCCGGGCAGACGCTGATTAATCCTTAGCAGGTAAACGGCCGTTGCCATTTCAACAGGTTCGCTGTACCCGCCATCGGGGACCTCTTCGATCGCGGCAAGAAATGCGGGATTGAGCTCACCGTAGGCGACTTTACCCATATCGAGCCCTGTGGCGCCATAGGTCAGATTGTAGCTGTCAACCACCTGGTCGAAGTCTTCCTTATTCTGCAAGCGCTGCAACGCTTCAAGGACAACCGCCTTGATCTTCTGCCGCTCCTGGTCAGAAGCCTTTTCAGAAATCGGGAAGGTGATGGCACTGAGATGGATTTCTGGCGCAAGACGATAATCATCCAGGTGGGCACGATAATATTCGACAATTTCCCGTTCGGGCACATCGACCTGGCTACGCACCTCTTCCCCGATCAGCTTGTAACGCAGGATCTGCTGGCTCAAGTTGTCACGATAGGCCTGGAAATCCATGCCCTGCATGGTCACGGCGTCCTCAAGTTCCTCTCTGGTCAGCTGATTCTTTTGCTGCACATCGAGCAGAGCGGTTTCTATCTCATCTTCAGAGACACTCAGCCTGAGCTCGTCGACCCGCTGCTGAACCAGGGCCTCTTCGATCATGCGTGACAAAAGCTCCTGCCGCAGCGCCCCGAGTTGCGCCGGTGACGGCTGCTGTTCCCGCTTCGCCAGTTGCTCCTGAAGCTTCTGGTCCAGCTGGTAGGTTGTAATGACATCCCTGTTGACAACTGCGGCAATCCGGCTGACCACGGCCGCTGA